>DASVHD010000047.1 GCA_036382775.1 bacterium
CATATAATAAAGGCTGGCTGCTGAAGATTAAAATGCCGAGCGGTTTCGACCAGTTGACCAAGGGTTCCACTGCTTCAATGTGGCTTGAAAAGGAATATGAGAAGCTCCATCAAGACCTTGAGCTATCTTCCGGTATCACGATCACGGATGGCGGCGAGCTGATTGAAAATATCAACGAGCAGATCAACGCCGACGAATGGAGGTTTCTGATCTCGAAGTTCCTGGTCTGATCCGTTAACTAACGGTTTTTAAAAACCCGGACCATCCGCTAATCCCTCCTCTGATCGCGCCGTAACTGGCGGGGTCAGGGGAGGCCGTATTTTGCACTTGACATGGATTGATTAATATATACAATACGGGATTAACCTACTTACATGACCGCAGTATCCCGCGGTAAAAAAGGAGAGCACGTGAAAACAATTAACGCAAGATGTATCAATGTATTGATAATGCTGCTAATAACGGCGGTAATTGCGCTTGCTATGGATTCGAACGACCGCATAATATACGCGAAGTCAAACGATCAAACACGCCTGATCCCGAAGGTGCTGAACTATCAAGGTTATATCACGGACAACCTCGGCAATCCGATTACCAATCCCGGATTGGACATGACCTTTGCGATCTACAGTGCTTCATCCGGGGGAAATCAGTTGTGGACCGAGAATCAGAGTACGGCCGTTGACAAAGGCATTTTCAATGTCACGCTGGGTATTTTTACTCCGGTCCCAGATTCGATCTTCACCAAGTTCACGTACCCGTGGCTTGAATTATCGATCCTGGGCCAGGTTTTAACGCCGCGCACCAGGATCACCGCGGCCGGTTACGCTTATGCGGCGACCTACGCGGACACGGCCGCCGACTCAAGAAAGATACAGGGCAAGGATACGCTGGGTCTGGACGCGCGTTATGTTAACGAAGGGCAGGCCGCGGCCGGCAGCCTTACCGGTACTTATCCCAATCCCGGCATTGCCGATAATGCGGTAACGACTGCAAAGATCCTGGATACGGCCGTGACCATGGTGAAGATCGCGCGCGCCGGCGCTTCGACCAATCAGATCATAAAATGGAACGGCACGGCTTGGGCGCCAGGCGCGGATATCGGCACAGCGGATAATGATTGGGTATATGTGGTTTCAGACGGCGCGGACACGACGCTCCAGACCGGCGGTCGGTGGGGCATTGCCCGCAGCGGCAACACCCTTTACGGCAACGCGGACAGCACGCACGTTAATTTCGGCGTCGCCTGCACGACCGGATTTTCAGGCCAGAATTATAAATACTGTGCCGTGGGCGGCGGATTTAACAATGCCGCCGACTACCCCGTTGCGACCATAGGCGGCGGCGAAGGCAATCGGGCAACCAATACCTACGGAACCGTAGGCGGCGGATACAGGAACACGGCCGGCGGTTATATCTCGACCGTGGGCGGCGGATATAACAACAATGCCGGCGCTGCTTATACGTCTATTGGCGGCGGTAACAACAACGCTGCTACTAATTGGTATAGCACGATAAGCGGCGGCGTGAATAACATTGCCAGCTACAATTATGCAACGGTAAGCGGTGGATACAACAACACGGCTGGCGGCGACAACGCGACGGTTAGCGGCGGTTATCGCAACATTGCCAGCGCATCATATGCAACGGTCAACGGCGGCGCTGATAACACCGCCAGTGTTCAGTATGCGACCGTGGGCGGGGGGTATGCCGATACGGTCAAAGCCCTGTACGCCGGGATCTTAACCGGCTACAGCAATCTGGCCGGCGACGCGGCAAGCGATACGGCTGCGGTCGTAGCCGGCGGCTGGAACAATTCGGCAATCTCCAATTATGCGACCGTGGCGGGCGGACGGGAAAATGTCGCGACTTGTGAATATGCGACCGTGGCGGGCGGATGGGTCGATACGGCGAAAGGATTGTGGAGTGGCGTCGGGTCGGGTTACTCCAACCTTGCTGGCGATGCGCCGAGCGATACGGCTGCGGTCGTATCCGGCGGCTGGAATAATTCGGTAACGGCGTCCGGTGCATGCGTAAGTGGCGGACGGAATAATTTTGCTGGTGAAATTTATGCCGCGATCGCCGGCGGCGATTCCAATCGCACCACCGGAGCCTATGCAACCGTATCCGGTGGTTATCACAATGCGGCAAGCAATAGCGGCGCGACCGTGGGTGGAGGACTCGTGAATTTGGCCGGCGCTAATTATGCTACCATCGCCGGCGGTCGTAGTAACACGGTCAGCTCTTCCGATGCGACGATCGGCGGTGGCTATTGGAACGAAGTGACCGGAACTTACGCGACCGTCGGCGGCGGTTATTACAACGACGCGGACTCCATGTACGCCACTACGGGCGGGGGTGCATGGAACAACGCCGGAGGCATTGGCGCGACCGTGGGCGGGGGTTATAGCAATAATGCCGGATTTAACTATGCGACCATTGCCGGCGGTTATTGGAACCAGGCATACTGGCGCGCGACCGTCGGCGGCGGTGAAGTCAACTACGCTTTCGGCACGTATTCATTCATTGGCGGCGGGTCGCATAACACGGCCGATGCTTACGCGTCAGCGATTGCGGGAGGAGCATCTGGCACTGCCGGCGGCGTGTATTCGACCATCGGCGGCGGCATCGGCAATAGGACCGGTCTCGCAGCCGCTGATACGGCGGCGAGCGTGTCCGGCGGCTCCAACAATACCGCAAGTGCCAGGTATTCATATGTTGGCGGGGGGTCATACAATGCCGCCAGCGGTTTCTTTGCGGCGGCCGCCGGCGGCTATGCCGATACGGCAAAAGGCCATTACAGCGGCATCCTGTCCGGCAGCCTGAACGATGCCGGCAATGGAACGGAAGATACGGCCGCGGTCGTATCCGGCGGATGGAACAACAAGGTGAACGCAAAATACGCTTCGGTCGGGGGTGGATACGCGTGTCTCGCCGAATCGGCTTATGCTTCGGTCGCCGGCGGATACTGCGATTCCTCGATCGCCAACAACAGCTTCACGGCCGGCAATAACTCCACCGTGCCGGGCGGCTATGACAATTCAGTCGCCTTCAACGGGCAGACCGCCACTTCTTCAGGACAGACCCGCGTCGGGGCATTATCCAAAACCGGCGGATTGTTCACGATCGACCATCCGCTGGATCCGGAGAACAAGATCCTCAACCACTATTTTGTGGAGTCGCCGGATATGTCGAATATCTATTCCGGATCGGTGACATTGGACGCGACCGGACGCGCGATCGTCAATTTGCCTGAATACTTTGATGCTTTGAATAAAAATCCTCGCGCGCAGCTGACCGGCGTGGGTTCTGCGGACGTCGTGTACGTGGCCGATGATTTCAAGAACAATCGATTCGTGATCGGCGGTAAACCGGGTATGAAGGTTTATTGGAGCGTGACCGCGGACCGTAAGGACCCGTCAGCAGAGATCATAAGGATCATAATGCCCGTGGAACAACCCAAGACCGGAGGACTGGCGAACCGGTCGCTCGACGACGAATTCCTGGTCACGACCATGGCTCAGCTCGAGCACATGGGTAGATCATCGGGTTTTACGTTCCGGCACCTGTCGGAAAAAAACCGGTATGAAGAAATGAAAAAAATGACCAAGTAATGATCTCCGACATCTCTATGGGATAAACCGGCTGTTTCCGATTCTTGACAGACCACTATTTCTGTATATAATATAAATCATGGATAACATCAAAAAAGACAAGCATTTCATTGCAAAGATCGAAACGATCAGCAACCAAAAGATCAATGATTGTTATCAGTGTGGACGTTGCACAGCCGGTTGTCCATTTGCCGAATTCATGGACGAACCCCCGAACCGCGTGATCCGCATGATTCAGCTCGGTATGAAGCAGGATGTAATGAACACGCAGGGCCCATGGTTTTGTGCCGCGTGCCTGGTGTGCCAGGCACGGTGCCCGCGAGGTGTCGATATCCCGCGGCTTATGGAGGCGGTACGCACCGTGCACTTGCGCGCCAAAGAACAGATACTCGACATCGACAAGATCGACAAAGAACTGCTAAAAGACGCTCACCCGATCGTCCTGATGAGCGCCATGTACAAATTTTCGTATTGAGCTTTACGCATTTTGACCGTTCAATAAAATAAACAAGAGAAACCATGAAAATACCTTATTATCCGGGTTGTGACCTTTATACGAAAGCAAAGCCTTTGAACACGTCGATCAAGGCGTCGTTCAAAGCGCTCGACGTTGAATTACAGGAGCTTGCGCATTGGTATTGCTGCGGGACGACATTCACGCTGGCGCGTGATAACCGCATGTCTCTGATCGCGCCTTTGCGTGTGCTTGCCAAAGCTCAGAAGGAAAATGGTTCGCTACTTGTGCCGTGCTCGATCTGCTACAACACGCTTAAACGCGCAAACTACATCTTCAAGGAAGACCCCGAGGCGCTGAAGATTATCAACGAGCACCTGGAAGAGAACTACGACAGCTCGGAAAATATCGTGCACCCGTTCGAATTCCTCCGCGACCACAAAGATCTTTTAAAGGGTCGCGTGAAAAAAGACCTGAAGAACCTGAAGCTTGGATGTTATTACGGCTGCTATCTGCTCCGGCCCCACAAAGAGATCCAGTTCGACGACCCCGAGTCGCCGACCATGATCGAGGAGTTCGTCAGCCAACTGGGCGCGACACCGGTCAGTTTCCCGCTTAAAGTGGAATGCTGCGGGTCTTACCTGATCGTCAATTCACCCGACGCCGCGCTCGAAGCCACCTACCGCATCCTCAAGAACGCGAGGGGAGAGGGCGCTGACGCGATCATCACCTCCTGTCCGCTGTGCCACTACAATCTTGACACCCTTCAGAAAAAGATCGGTCTTAAATACTCCGGGTTCAAAACGATTCCTATCTTTTACTTCAGCCAGATCATGGCGATCGCCCTGGATATTCCAAAGGAGCACTGGGGTCTGGAACAGAATAAAGTTTCGCCAGACGGTTATTTGAAGGAGCATGGACTAGCATGAAAAAAATCGGTGTTTTTATCTGCCATTGCGGCATCAATATTGCCAAGACGGTCAACGTGGAAGCCTTGGCCGAGGAATTGAAAAAATATCCAGGCGTCGTGCATGTCGAAAATTATAAGTACATGTGTTCCGATCCTGGTCAGAATCTCGTTGTCAACGCGATCAAAGATAAAGGTCTGGACGCGGTGGTCGTAGCCGCGTGCTCACCGACTTTGCATGAGAACACCTTCCGGGGTGTTGCGGAACGCGGCGGTTTGAACCGCTACGTGTGCGAAATGGCGAACATCCGGGAACAGTGCTCGTGGGTCCACGAGGATCCCGTGGTCGCAACCCGCAAGGCCGGCATCATCATTAAAACGATTATCGAGAAGGTCCGGCTGAACGAATCACTGGAACCGATCTTCGTCGACGTAACCCGCCGAGCGCTGGTCGTCGGCGCCGGCATCGCCGGTATGCAGACCGCGCTTGATATCGCCAACGCGGGCGTGGAGACTATCTTGATCGACCGTTCTCCGGCGATCGGCGGCCGCATGGCGCAGCTGTCCGAAACGTTCCCGACGCTCGACTGCTCGCAGTGTATCTTGACACCCAGGATGGTCGAGGTCGTGCAGAATCCCAAGATTAAGCTCCTGACCTATTCCGAGATCGAAGAGGTTTCGGGCACCGTGGGTAATTTTAAGGTCAAAGTCCGGAGAAAATCGCCGTATGTCGACTGGGATAAATGCAACGGCTGCGGCGATTGCGACATTGTCTGCCCGGTGCGATTGCCCAATGAATTCGACTGCGACCTTTCCGATCGCAAGGCGATCTACCGCCCGTTCCCGCAGGCGGTCCCCAACCGGTTCACGATCTCCAAGACCGGCCACCCACCGTGCCGTTCCGCCTGTCCCGCTGAAGTTAATGCCCAGGGATACGTGGCCTTGATCCGCGCCGGTAAGTACAAGGAAGCACTGGCACTGGAACGCGAGGACAATCCGTTCGCAAGCGTTTGCGGCCGGGTGTGCAATCACCCCTGCGAATTCGAATGCGTACGGCGCGATGTGGAAGAACCGATCGCGATCGCGTCCCTCAAACGTTTCGCCGCGGATAAAGGCGATTATCCGCTGGAACAAAAAAATCCGACCGGCGACCGGATTGCGGTCATTGGTTCTGGTCCAGCCGGCCTTTCCTGCGCCTATTTTCTCGCCCGTAAGAACTACCGGGTGACGGTATACGAATCCGAAAAGGTGGTTGGTGGTCTTTTAAGCTGGGCAATCCCCAATTTTCGCCTGCCACCGAAGGAACTTCAGAAAGACATCGATTACATCAAGTCATGGGGCGTAGAGATCATGACCGGCGTGAAGGTCGGCACTGATGTTGCCATGAACCAGTTGAAAAAAGAATTCAAGGCGGTTTTCATCGGCACCGGAGCGCATGAGGAATTGAAACTGAATATTGACGGCGAGAAGCTCAAAGGCGTGGAGCATTGCGTGAGCTTCCTGAAGGACGTTAACCTGGGCAATCAGGTCAAGGTAGGTAAGCGTGTGGCGGTGATCGGCGGCGGCAACGCGGCGATCGACTGTGCCCGCGTCGCCAAACGGATGGGCAGCGATCATGTGACGATCCTGTACCGCCGGTCGCGCAACGAAATGCCCGCCAATGCCTGGGAAGTCGAAGAAGCCCTTAAAGAAGACGTTAAGATTGAGTTCCTGGTGGCACCGATACGTATCCTGGGCACGGCGAGTGTGCAGGAGATCGAATGCATCCGCATGGAACTGGGCGCGCCCGATGCCAGCGGCCGGAGAAGGCCGATACCGTTGCCGGGCTCCGAATTCAAGGTTCCGATCGATACCGTGATCGTGGCAATATCCCAGAAACCCACTCTGGAATGGTTGAGCGACGACTATAACCTGACCAGGTGGCAGACGCTGTCGGTGGACGCCGAAACGCTGATGACCAGCGTGCCTGGCGTCTTTGCGGGAGGCGACAATGTCTCCGGACCGGCAACCGTGATCGAAGCTGTGGCCGCCGGTAAGAACGCGGCGCTCGGTATCGACGCCTACGTCAAAGGCACCAAGATCGTGCGCAAAAAATGGCCGGTGGCACGTCCGGATCTCGATGATGTGAAGCTGACGCCCCGACACGCCCGCGCTGAAATGCCGAGGCTTGACAAAGCAAAGCGCGGCGGTTTTGAGGAAGTGGAACTGGGATTCGATGAAAAGACCGCTCAAGCCGAGGCGGATCGCTGCCTGAACTGCGCGCTGTGCAGCGAATGCATGGAGTGCGTCAAGGTCTGTCAGCCCGCTGCCATCGATCACAACCTCGAAGATAGGATCGTGGAATTCGAGGTCGGCGCGATCGTCGCGGCGCCCGGATACGACACCTACGATGCCGATAAACTCAAGGAATACGGCTATGGCACACTGCCGGACGTGATCACATCTCTGCAGTTCGAGCGTCTCCTGAGTGCGTCCGGTCCGACGTCGGGCGAGGTCAAGCGGCCCTCGGATGGCGCGGTCCCCAAACGCGTCGTGTTCATTCAGTGTGCTGGTTCACGGGACAAAGAAAATCATCTTGAATACTGTTCGAAGATATGCTGCATGTACACGGCGAAACACGCGATACTATATCGGCACCGCGTACACGATGGCGAGCCGGTGATATTCTACATCGATGTCCGCACGCCGGGCAAGGGTTTCGAGGAGTTCTATAACCGCGCGACCGACGAAGGCGCCGTCTACATCCGCGGCAAGGTGTCAAAGGTCTACCAGGATAATGGCAAGATCATCGTTTTGGGCGCGGATACGCTGCTGGGTAAAAAGGTCGAGATCGAAGCCGACCTGGTCGTACTCGCAGTCGGCGTCGTTCCCAGTCAGGGCATCGAAGAGCTGGCGCGGAAACTGAAGATCCAGGTTGATACTAACAAATTCCTGTCCGAAGCCCATGCCAAGCTGAGGCCAGTCGAGAGTCTGAACCTCGGCATCTACATCGCAGGCGCAGCCCAAGGACCCAAGGACATTCCCGAAGTCGTGGCGCAGGCGTCTGGCGCAGCGAGCAAAGCCATCGGCATCCTGTCGCAGCCCAAGATCGCCTTCGAACCGACGATCGCCGGCGTCAATACTGATGAGTGCAGCGGCTGTGGCGTCTGCATAACCGTGTGTCCGTTCAACGCGCGAGAAATGGACAAGGAAAAAATGGTGGCGAAAGTCCATGAAGCGTTGTGCCAGGGATGCGGCGCCTGTAGCGCTGCCTGCCCGTCGGGCGCAGCCCAGCACCGAAACCTAACGGATAAACAGGTTGAGAGCATGATCTCCTCAGCCGTGCAGTGACCGGGATCCGAATGCTTGACCATAAGGCCGGCGAAATGAATTCGTGCCGAAAACAGCATTAAGGGGGTTTATGAGAAAATACGAAGCGATGTTCTTGTTCAGTCCAAAAGTGGAAGATGACAAGATCGATAAAGAGATAAAAACCGTGGAGAAAGTGATCGGGGACGTCGGTGAAGGCACGGTGCGCGCGGACTACCTTGGCAAAAAAAACCTTGCATACCCAGTTGCCAAGCAGAATGAAGCGCACTATGTTTGCTACACCTTCGATGCGAAGCCTTCGGCGATCCTCACCATCAAGCAGGAGTTAAAGCACTCGAGCACGATCCTGCGTTCGGTCTTTTTTCTCAAGGAGAACTGATCATGGCACAGCTCCGTTTGGGTTATTTGAACTCGGTTTTGATGATTGGCCGTCTGGTTGCCGATCCTGAACTGCGGTATACGCAGAAAGGCGCGCCGGTATGCGATTTCCGGCTTGCCTGCTCGCGGCGATACAAGAACAAGGAGACCAACGAGGTTCAAGAAGAAACCTTGTTCATCAATGTGGTCGCGTGGCGCCGGCAGGCTGAACTGGTCAATGATTATCTAAAGAAAGGAAGCGCGATCCTGGTCGAAGGAAGACTGCGTTCCCGCCAGTGGGAAACCAATCAGGGCGAAAAGCGTTCAGCGATCGAGGTTGTCGCGCACCGTATCCAATTTTTGGACGCGCCAGCCGGAGGCGGTGCTGGAGGCGGTGCTGGCAGTGGAGCTGAAAGCGGCGGTCAGGCCAGTGAAGGCCATGTTGAGACCGAACCCGAGGCAGATATCAAAGACGAAGCCGAAGGGGATACGCCATTCTGATAAAAATAGCGGATACGGGGCTAAGGGGATATGTGGATATGAGAAATCAGAGAAGCCAAAAAGCCAAATTACTGTAGGGCAGGGCTTTAGCCTTGCGAAAGGGAGAAGATAAGGAATGGCTAGAAAATGTCGTTTTTGCAAAGATAAAGTCACCATTATTGACTATAAGAATATATCGGTTCTCAAAGGCTGTGTTAACGAACGAGGTAAAATACTGCCTGCCCGGATAACCAAACTGTGTTCCTACCATCAAAGGAGACTAACACTAGCAGTAAAGCGAGCGCGGGAAGTGGCACTTTTGCCGTATGAGGTTAAATAAAAAGAGCGAATGGAACGAATGTTAACTAATGAGCCGAATAAGGAAACGGCGGATTTATGCAATCCGCTGTCATTCGCATTATTCGTGGCTCCAAAGGAGCTATTATGAAAGTAATCCTATTGAAGGAACTGGAAAAGCATGGTAAACCGTATGACACGATCGAAGTAAAAAAAGGCTTTGCCCGAAACTATCTTTTCCCCAGAAAGATCGCGATAGAAGCAACTCCTGGGAATATAAAAGGTCTTAAGAAATCACTTGAACGTTTTTCTCAACAAGCCGAGCGGATAAGAAGAAAAAGCATGAGCTTAGCGGAAAAAATTAACACGCTAACATTAAAAACCACGATCAAGATGGGGATCGATGGCAAATCTTTTGGTAGTATAACTTCCCAAAATCTGGTCGATATGGTAAATAAAGAAGAGATCGAGATCAATAAAAAATGGGTATCTCTGGACGAGCCCATAAAACATCCGGGCATCTATGATGTCGAAGTGAACCTGCCGGAAAAAGTCAAGGCGATCTTCAAGCTGGTCGTGGTGGCAGAAGGCGAAGAAGGAGAAACGGAGAAGCAGGGATGAGGAATTAACTCGTAAGAGTTTTATAAAAGCCTTACGGTTTAAGTCCAGGATATGCAAAAATGAAGAGAACTGGATATCAGGGTATCAGTGTTTTCGGTAACGACAATAACGATCTTAACGCTTTAAACGATCCGAACGATTAAGGAGCAGCATGGAAGTAATCGTCAGCGGCGTGATCGAAGACCAGCAACTTAATACGTACGTTGTTCTGCTCAAGGAAAAACATGGTGAAAGGACCCTGCCCATATGGATCGGCGAGAATGAGGCGATGGCGATCGCGGTTGCCCTTGAGGGGATCAAGTCGCCCCGTCCCATGACGCATGATCTTATTAAAATAATCATCGACGCGGTGGAAGCCCGGCTTGTAAAGACCGACATTGTCGACCTCAGCAACGAGACTTATTACGCAAAGATCTACATTGAAACTGACGGCAAGCTCATCGGTATCGATGCCCGACCGTCGGATTCGATTGCGCTGGCCCTGCGGGCGAATTCGATCATTAACGTTCATGACGAGATCATGAACAAAAACGGCGTTGTTTTCCAGGGCGATACGGCGTCGGACGAGTTCAAACGGCGGTTGAGAGGGACCAAACCGGAAGAATTTGGCAAGTACAACCTTAAATAAAACCGCAGGCCGTAGGCCGTGATCCGCAGGCCGAAAGATGAAGATCAAAGGACTGCAAACGGCATACCATAACCCTTAGGCCGAATACCAGGCATGAAAATATCACCCATCGAGAAAAAGATCAGCGCTAATCTGATATTACTACGGGACAAGCCGGTCAGTCAGATCCTTGTACCCAAAAACGAGATCATCGCGCTACCGCACGACATGACGCTCGAGAAAGCGATCGAGATCTACCGGCAGAGTCGCTACACGCGGTATCCGGTTTTCCATTTAAACCCGGACGTGGTCGTCGGCGTACTCCATGTCAATGACGTAGTATCTTTCTGGAAAAATTATGCGCATAGCCCGGTAGTGGAATTCTGCCGCCTGCCGCATTTTGTCTACGAACACCGATCGGTATTGGAAGCGCTGATGGATCTTCAGGCATCCAACACTTCGCTCGGCATAGTTATCGACGAGTTCGGCGCCGTGACCGGACTGGTCTCGATGGATGCCATCCTGAGCGCGATCATTGGGGATTTCAGCGATGAGTTTAAGACCGACCGCGACAAGCGGGTATGGTTCGAAAAGAAATCGGATCGTGAGAGCATCGTACACGGACGAATTCGTCTGGATGAATTCGCTCGTGAATATGGCATGACGATCCGCGAGCCGGACGCGGCAACGCTCGCCGGGTTCATAATAAAACAGCTCGACCGCATTCCCAAGACAGGGGAAGAAGTGATATATAAGAACCTTAAGTTCACGGTCCTGGCATGCACAAAGCGGACCGTGACCAAAGTGAAAGTGGAAAGAATATGATCAAGACCGCATACCGCAGGCGGTAAACGGTAAGCCGTGGGTCAAAATGTAGGGCATGGCTTTAGCCATGCGTCAAAGGGCACGTGACAAAGGATATAGACAAACCCAAGGAAACGCTCGGCGATATCAAGGCCAACTGGGAGGAATTTGCCCGCCGTGATCCACTCTGGTCGATTCTTCCGTTTCCCGAGAAAAAGAATAACCGCTGGACGATCCAGGAGCTTTTCCAAAATGGTGATCATGAGATCGACCACATCACGGATTACCTGCGCAATAAAAAAATTCCCATGCGCTACGGCGCAATGCTTGACTTCGGATGCGGGGTCGGGCGCCTAACCCAGGCATGCAGCCGTTATTTCGATAAATGCGTTGGCATCGATATCTCCGAAGGCATGATCGAACTCGCTCGGGAATTCAATGCGCATAACGAAAAATGCGTGTTCGCGGTCAATAACTCGACCGACCTATCGATTTTTGAGCGTGACAGCTTTGACATGATCTATTCCAACATCGTGTTCCAGCATATCCCACCCGTATATACAAAGGGATATATCCGCGAATTCCTGCGTGTTATCCGTAACGAAGGGGTGATCATGTTCCAAATAACCGTGGCCGAAGTGCCCAAGGTTGGCACGAAACTGAGAAGCCTGCTGAAACGGGCGGTACCCAAGGCGCTGCGCCATCTGTACAAGAAATATAAATACGGGACCTGGGCGATAAAGGATATGTACTGCATAGACCGTAAAGAACTCGATACTTTCATCGCTGATAATAACGGCGAAATAATCGACGTAGTCGACGATCCTTCGTCGCTGCCACGGTATATGGGGGTAAGGTACTGCGTAAGAAGAAAAAGTTAATAGTTATTGGTAAATAGTATATAGCAAGTATTATGCAGTAAAACCTAATAAACGATCCTAACAAAATTAACGATATTAACGAACCTAACGTTTTTACCTTCATAGTTGACACCATAAACATTTTGTTTATAATCACGTGTGATCATTGATCCTATTGATATTAAATTGATCCGCCAGCTTGAGCTTCAGGGCAGCATCTCCATACCTGATATTATCGCCAAATTTCACATACCCAAGGATGAGATCTTGCTGCGTATCAAGAATTTTGAGGAAGCAGGGTTCATCTCCGGATATGGCCTCAAGGTTTCGGTGCCAAACCTCCTGGGTGGGAAATGGTACTTGTGCTGCGCTTTCACCGAGGCAAGGGTTCAGGCAAAACCCGAAACGTTAGTACCGCTTCTCGAGGAGAAAATCGAGAACATGACATTCCCGGCAGGGATATCGCCCAACCTTTCGTTTCTCTTTTACACCCAAGATCTTAAAGATTCTTACAAGATCATCAATAAAATGCCCGGACTAGATTACGCTGAAATTTACAAGGTTAACGAATACAGTGTGACGATCCCGGTACTGCTCTCATCCGAGGACCAGGAATTGATGTTGAAATTATGCGACATGAAGCTTGACTACCAGCGCATCAATACTATCATTTTCGAACCGCAGACCGATACCGAAGTGAAATACAGCCGCCTGATCTGGCATAAACGAAACCGGCACGGGGTCATTACTATTTTTCCCCAGCTGAACTGGAACGTTGTGAACAATTACGCCCATCTCCATGTCGCCGTGTCCACCGCCATCCGCAGCCGCGAGTTGAGAAAGATGATCGGCAGTCTTGGTTTTTCCGCTAATCTCACCGCCAAGTTCAAAAAACGGTTTCTCCAGGTCGAATTCGACATCTGGGGATTTTCCGATATGCAGCAGATCATCGCCGCGCTCGACACCATCAAGCGGCTCGAGATCGTCGGCTGTTCTTTCGCGCACCGGAACATCATCTGCGACGGATGGCTGAAAGGATTCATTGAGCATCGCATCTAAGCATCGGTCCGCCGTTACCACGTTCGTCGCCTTTATCGCTGCCGTTACAATCCTTAACACTACCGGGTGTCCGAGCCGGAAAAAAGAAGCGCCAAAACCCGTGATCAGCAGTATCTTCACAACGATCAAACGGGGAGAAACAATCGACAATGCATTGAAGCGGCTGATGAACCAGGAACAGGCGGTGGCCGTGGTGATCGCGCTGCAAAACGTGGATTTTCCATTCCGGCGCTGCCTGCCCGAAGACACGCTTACCCTCGTTAAATGTGACAACGCGTTCGCGAAACTTATATACAAACAGAGTCCGACCATTATTTATTATGTAGAACAGGCGAGCCCATACATGACCGTGGCTATGAAATGTCCTTTTATCGACAAGATCATATGTTGTATGCAGGGGTCGATCAAATCAACCCTTTATGAAGCAATGATCGACCAGGGTGAAAAACCGGAGTTGATCTACCGGTTCGCCGATATCTTCGGTTGGGAGATCGATTTTACGACCGAAACCCAGAAAGGAGATTCGTTCTTCCTGATGCTTGAAAAATCTTACTGCGATTCCATCTTGATCGGATATTCGAGCATACCGATCGTCCGCTATAAAGGCGAGATCGGCGATTATTACGGCGTATACTTCCTGGACCGCGACGGCTATGACGACTACTACAACCGCAAGGGCGAATCGCTGCGCAAATCGCTGCTTAAATCACCGCTTAAATATTCACATATCAGTTCATATTTTACCAAGAACCGTTACCATCCGATCCTGAAGAGGTGGCGACCGCATCATGGTCTTGACTACAGCGCGCCGACCGGAACACCGGTGTCTTCGATTGGCGACGGCACGGTCACTTACAAGGGGTGGAAAGGCGGGTATGGCAATCTCGTCGAAATAAGGCACAAAAACGGATTTAAGACCAGGTATGGTCATCTGTCCCGTTTTGCCAAGGGTGTGAGCAGCGGCAGCAGGGTCAAGATGGGGGAGATCGTCGGCTACGTCGGGAGCACCGGGCTTTCGACCGGTCCGCACCTTCATTTTGAGCTGCACAAGGACGGCTCGCCGATCAATCCCATGAAAGTGAAGTTGCCGCGCGCGCCATCGATTAAAACCGCCTGCCTGAAAGAATTCAAGGCGCAAGGAGATTCCTTGGTGGCGTCGCTGCAGTCGGGGTTAAACAAGACCGTGGCGGTGCAGGACAAAAAAGATTGAATGGAAGAAGGTAAGGGGATGCGACGAAGGGAGTTAACTCGTAAGAGTTTTATGAAAGTCTTACGGTTTAAATCCAATAGGTTAATAAACGTAATTGCGAACAAGGGGATACTAAAATAAGGGGGTGCGATGCCCATTCATCTGAAGGTCAATAAAGATGATTATGCCAGGACCGTACTCGTGGTCGGAGACCCGGCCAGGGCCGAGCTTATCCAGGGTCTTTTTAAAAATTCGCGGCTCGTGAACAAGAACCGGGGGCTGCTGGGCTATACCGGGACCTACAACGGCAAACCAATCTCTGTACAGACCACCGGTATCGGCTGCCCATCCACCTCGATCGTGATCGAAGAACTGATCCAGTGCGGTGTCACCAGAATAATCCGGGTCGGGACCTGTGGCGGCATCGGCGAACAGGTCAAGGCCCTTGATTACGTAGCCGCCCTGTCGGCTGCGCCCGAGGACGGCGCTACTCGTACCTACCTGAACGGCGAACCGGTGGCACCTTACGCAACATTCACGATTCTGAGAACCGCGTACGATATTGCGCAGAAAATGAAAATGCCATTTCATTTCGGCGGCGTTGCCAGCGTCGATGTTTTCTATAATCCCTTCCCGGATTATGTTGCGCGCCTGCGCGGCAAGGGAATACTTGCAGTCGAAATGGAAACAAGCCTGATCTATTACCTCGCCAACCGCAGCAAGATCGAAGCCGCATCATTTCTCCTGGTATCGGATGTGGTCGGCGGCGGCGAGAGCTTCACGAAATACGTAACCGACGAAGCTTTAAGGCAGGGTGAAGACCGTTTGGGAAAATTCGTCCTGGACGTATGCGATAATTTAAACGGCTAAGAGTTTCGCGAATGAGACGAGTTAAAGAATCAAATTTATCGAATTAACGGATGCAAATATGACGAATGCAGGATTCGCGTTATTCGCTATCATTCGTGCTATTCGTTTTTCAAGGAGGTATCATGGATAGATGGCGTTGTGGAGTCTGCGGTTATGTTTATGATTCGAGCGTGGGAGACCCCGAAGCGGGCATCGGGCCGGGCATCTTGTTCGAAGAACTGTCGGATTCATGGGGTTGTCCCGACTGCGGGTCTGAAAAGGAATTTTTTGAGCAGTGCGAGGATGACGGCAGTTTGCCTGGGGATACATACAACGAACCGACCTAAAGTAAGCCGTCATGCGCACCGGTTAAAATACCGCAAGAATCCCCATGATACGCGAATGCCTTAACGAAGCGAAGATATTAATGGCGCTGGAAGAACCGGATTACCGGCACCTGATCGAGCGGATGCTGAAGCACAGTGCGCTGATCGATGCCGCGGATAGCAGACGGGTTTGCGACCAGATTTTGGAACGCGACCAACGCATGCCAACGGCGCTGGGCAAAAGGATCGCGGTACCGAGGTACATCAGCGACCAGATCGATCATAACGAGATAATCGTAGCGATCAACCCGGCCGGCTTACCCGCCGTCAGCAGCGACCAGAAGCCGGTCAAGATACTTTTTTTATTGTTGCTCTCGGCCACTACGGCATATGCCGATGTCCTGGCCCAATGTCTCCGGCTGCTCAATGACGACGCGATCAAGGAAGAGCTTATGAAAGCAAAGGATGCGCCCGAGGTCTATCGGATCATCCAGCGCTGGGAGCAAGATTGAACAGGAGGATCAGCTGGACAATCTTGCTCATCTGGACCGCCGTCGTTTTTGTGCTCACCGGCTATCCGACACTGGAAGCTCCGAAGATCAAGGAATTGCCGATCGACAAGGTTTATCATTTCACCATATTTTTTGTTCTCGGTCTGCTTGCGGTCCGTATTTTCAAACTCAGGGGATATCTGATCTTCTGCGGGATCGCCGTCATCCTGGCCGAGATCCAGCAAATATGGATACCGGGTCGGGATTTTGAACTACTGGACATTGTCGCCGGTATAATAGGATTTGTCGTTGCCGATATCATTTTTTTGATTACCCAAAGGAGGCGGGCGCGCCATGAACTATCAAAAGCCTAAAGGCACCAGAGATATTACCGGACATGAGCTCAGGCGGATCGAAGAGACTAATGCCCGGGCACGCTCTTTCTTCAGACAAAATGGTTATCAGGAGATCAGAACCCCTACTTTTGAATTCGCCGAACTGTTCACAAGGTCGATCGGAGAAGCGACCGATATCGTGGAAAAGGAAATATATAGTTTCGCGATCGACAAGCGCGTGTACGTACTCAGACCCGAAGGCACGGCTTCGGTGCTTCGGGCCGTGATCGAGAATAAACTTGCGATACCAGCAAAATTTCTGTATATCGGCGCGATGTTTAGAAAAGATAAACCGCAGAAAGGCCGGTACCGTGAATTTCTGCAGATCGGGATCGAAAACATCGGCAAAGCCGATCCTTTTTATGACGCGGAAACGGTGCTTATGGGGAAGGAGTTCCTTAACCGCGTGGGTACAAGTGATTTTACGATCCATGTAAATTCGATCGGTTGTCCCGAGTGCCGTAAAGGTTACAAGGAAATATTGAAAATTTACCTCATGCCACGGTTCGCCAGCCTTTGCGAGGACTGCCAGCGGCGTTTTGAAAAGAACTTCCTGCGCATCTTTGACTGCAAACAGGATGCCTGTCAGAAGATCTTCTCGCCGGCGCCGATGATCACGGATCATCTTTGCACGGAATGCCGCGAGCATTACGCTGCGGTGAAGAGTTATATGAAAGAATTCGGCATTGACTACGCTGAGGATAAAAAACTAGTTCGTGGGCTTGACTATTACACCAGGACGGTGTTTGAATTCAAGTTGCCGGGGCTGGGAGCGCAGGATACTTTCCTGGCAGGTGGTCGCTATGACCTGCTGATGAAAGAACTTGGCGGCGACGATGTCCCGTGCATCGGATGGGCCATGGGTGTGGACCGCACGCTGCTAGCGCTTCCCGAAGACATGCCGGCAATGGACAAACAAACAGCGCTCTTTATCGCAGTTATGGGGGAGAGGTTCACCAAAAAATTGATCGAGATAAGAAGGATGATTGACAGCAAAAATTTTGTATGTCACATGGGTAATCCAGGCGCCTCGATAAAAAACCAGATGAAAGACGCGAACCGTTTTGGAGCCCAGTATGTTGTGATTTACGGCGAGGATGAGGATAAGAACGGATACTACACTGTGAAGAACATGGAGTCGGGCGAGCAGGTCCAGGTGATGAAAGCGGACCTGGAGAAATTTGTTAAAAACGTCGTTTGAAGTGCGAAATTCTAATATCTAAATCCTAAACAAATTCAAAATCCAAAATCCCAATGTTTAAAACAGTTTGGGATTTAGAAAATTAGTGCTTTGTTATTATTCCGGATTTAGAATTTGAAAAAGAAAACCCCCCGCCCGTCCCAGAAGGGATAAGCGAGGGGTTGACTTTTAATGAAAGCGTTACTTCACAATGACCACCTTTTCCAGCTTATGCATGTCGCCGGCGGTCACGTCCACGAAATAAACACCGTTCGCAAGATGCGTATCATGGTTTATCTGATGCGTTCCGGTCGTATACGTTTTGTCCGTTATCGTCTCCACGACCCTTCCTGAAAGATCGATCACGCGCGCGTTAACCCGCGCATCGCCGGTAAGTACCACCTGCAACTGGATGTTACCATTGGTAATGGTCCTGATGCTTATCGTGTTGATCATCGTGACGCCTTGCTGATTTTCCTCAATCCCAACATAGATCGGTACGATATCTCCGGTGACCGCATAAGCATAGCCCATGGGTCCGTTGGGTACAGTTTGACCGGTAATCGTAAGCTTCCATTTACCCGTGGTCGGGCTGTTAACCCGGCAGCATTCCTCAACATTGCGGTTGTCCCAGGATCCGGGGTTTGCAGTCGACTGACCACCGGTATATTGATTGCCGCGATAATAGGTCCCGCCCGGATTGGTCAACAAGACGTTCAGGTCATTAACGAGTGTCGGGTTGGCGCTGGTAGCAGCCGCAGTATCGGTCCAGACAACGCATACGCGCAACGGTATTGCTGAGTTGACCATGAACGAATCAGTGATCGAGACACCGGTCGTGACACCGATCGTGTCGTCCTTGATAATCAGTTTTCGGGTATCGCCCGTCAAAAACAGTACGCTGTCAAGGTCGATCCGGCCCCAGCCGATGTTAAAATCCGGTATTGTATACGAACCGATATTGGGATCACAGGAAACGATCGCCATTGAGCGGAGTAGGGCAGCGCTCTGATAGCGGATCGAATCGGCCGGGTCGGCAGCGCCATCCGGATAGAATCCGGCCAACAGGTATTGTCTTATCAGGCCGACTGACCCGTTCGTTGCCGGCGTCGCCATGCTCGTTCCCGACAAAGACTGGTAACCGTTATCTCCTGCTCCATAAGCCGACATTAGCGGGTCACCCGGCGCGCACACGTTAGGCTTCATCCTTTGGTCCTGCGTAGGTCCGCGGCTTGAAAAACTTGCTATCTGGTTCGAACTTGTGCCGTTCTGGGTCGCACCAATGGTAAGGCAATTTTTGGCGATGGCCGGATCGCCGATGGTCATGGCGTTATACTCGTTCCCGGCCGCGTAAATATTCAGAAAATCGGGGTTCGCGTACGCATAGGCGTCGGTCGTCGCTTCCTGAAGCAGGTAAGTGCCGCTTGAATTGTACCACCGCCACGAGCCGGAATGCTGCAGGATATGGTAGGGGAGACCACGACCGAGATGGATCGTGTCATACATCGCGGTCAGGTTCGTAGTGATCGTGAAACCGCCGCCCGCGTCACACAGGTCGACAAAATAGAGCCTTGCCCATTTTGCCGTACCGTCATATAAGCTTGAACCCAGCAGCGTGTCATTGCCGCCGATCGTGCCGTTGACATGGGTGCCGTGATAGGTCGAACCAACATCTCCAAAGGCCGCGGTCGAATAGAGTTTATAACCGACTATTTTGCGATGATTGGGGAAAACGCCCGGTCCGGAGATCGGATACGCCGCGTCATAGAACTGCTGATGGGTGGTGCGCACGCCCGTGTCCGAGCTGCTCAGCACCGTTCCCTGACCCACGATCCCCGCATACCAGAGCCTCCTTGCGCCCGGATTAGTAGGTACGGACGCCTGCCAGCCAGTCTGCGTGACCCACTGGGCGTTATCGTTGCACACTTCCGGGGCGGACCAGCGCTGGATCCAATGCACGCCTGGTACGCGCGCCACCAGATAGAGCTTGCTCAAATCGCCGGTGATATCCAGGGATTTACAGAGTTCGTGGTTCACGGTTTCGATGACCGCAAAACCATAAGACTCTACCAGCGATACAATTTTGTTAATGTCTTCCCGCGTGTAGACCTGCACGGAAACCCTGTCGGTTCCCGAACCGTCAATGAGTTCCGATTGGAGCTTATATGCAGGCTGGAATATGCCGGTCCACTGCACATATTGTTTGGAACTTATGCTGTTCATTTGCGCACGGCTCGCGTAGACGATCTCGGCGTACATGGGAATGTAGCCGATAACCTCGATTCCTACGTTTTTCAGGTCCTGCAGCCACGCTGTATAGATCGGACCCTTGAACTGCACCAGGTAATAGCCGTATTCTTCCGCATCCCGGATACACAGCCTGGATGGGAGAGACGGTTCGCCAGACCTGGTGTCAAAGACGATGCCGTTAGAGAACGATATTATGGTGGCGTTCTCGTCCGGAACCGGTGTGAAGGGCACGGGCACGCCATGCGAGTGAATGTCGACTGCCGACAGCATGGCGGCACATGCGCACAAACCCAGTATTGCAAGTTTCATAAAACCTCCCTTTGTTTGTTGTCCTGATATATTTTAGTGTTATATGGCGAAAAGTCAAGAGTTTACATACTGGTCTATTTAGTTTATTTGGTTTCTCTGGTCTTTCTAGCTTCTAATGCCTGTCATCCTGACCCTGAGTGAAACGAAGAGGAAGGAGCTGACGTCATCCTGATAAAGCCGCAGGGTTGCGAAGGATCTGAGATTCTTCCCTTCGACTTACGCTCAGGGTGAACTTACTGCGAAACCATCAGAATGACAGACACAACAGACCAGAAAGACTAAAAAGAGTAAAAGGAACGGAAAAACCAGAAAAACCAGGGTAAGGTTTAACCTTACCCTGGTTTATTACTGACTACGGTTTGCCGCTTACAGTTCGCGGTTATTTAACGATTACCACCTTTTCCAATTTATGCATGTCACCGGCGGTCACGTCCACGAAATATACGCCATTCGCGAGACGCGTACCATGATCTATCTGGTAAGTTCCAGCCGCATAAGCTTTGTCGGCTATCGTTTCAACTATCCTGCCTGAAAGATCGATCACGCGCGCGCTAACCCGCGCATCAGCGGCAAGCGTTACCTGCAACCTTATATTCCCGTTGGTGATCGTCGTAATGGCAACCGTGTTTCTCATTTCAACACCTTGCTGATTTTCCTCGATCCCGATCAGAATCGGTTCGACATCACCGGTTATCGCGTAGCCGTATCCCTGGGGACCGTAAGGAACATTCTGTCCCGTAAGGGTTATTTTCCATTTGCCGACAGTCGGGTTCTGGACTCGGAAGTTTTCCTCGACGTTGATCGTATCGAAGGTAGTAGGATTAGCGATCGAATAACCGCCGGAGAATCTATTGCCTCGATAAGTGGTACCGCTCGGATTGGTCAACTCAACATTCAGGTTATTGACCAACGTCCGGGATGCGCCCGTAGCCGCCGCAGTATCGGTCCATGCGGTACTGACGCGCAGGGTCATAGTAGTGTTGACCAAAAATGAATCGGTGAACGACAAGCCAGTGCTCAAACCGATGGTATCATCCCTGATGATCAGCTTCCGGGCATCACCGGTGAAAAACAAAACGCTGTCAAGGTTGAGACGGCCCCAGCCGATGTTTGAATCGGGGTATGTGTAGGATCCCACATTGGGATCACCGGAAACCATCACCAGCGCTCGCAGCAAAGCCTGGCTCTGATAGCGTATTGAATCCGCTGGATCTGCCGCACCCGATGGGTAATATCCGGCGGTAAGGTAATTACGGATCAGCGCCACGCTGCCATTGACGGAGGGCGCCGCCATGCTGGTTCCGCTGAGCGACCAGTAACCATTGGTCCCGCCGCCGTTTGCCGAGTAGACAATATCGGCGGGTGTAAGGATATTTGGTTTCAAGCGGCGGTCGGCTGTATTGCCGCGGCTTGAATAATAATATATCGCGTTGGAAGAGGTGCCGTTTTGGGTACCGCCGACCGTTAGAATATTCTTGGATATTGCGGGGTGCCCCAGGGTCCTGCCGCCGGGACCGGAATTACCGGCTGAATATATGCTGAGGAAATCCGGATAGCGGTAGTGATAAGCATCGGTCGTCGCATCCTGTGTCTGATAATCACCGACCGAGCTGCCCCAACCCCAGCTGCCAGAATGCTGGAGGATGTGATACCCGAGACCAGCCCCCGGATAGATCGAATCGTACATTGGCGTAAGGTTCGTAGAAACCACCAGACTGCCATTAGATCCAATGTCGACAAAATAGATCCTGGCTTCTTTCGCTATCCCGTCGCGCGCGCTCGAACCTAAGAGCGTATCATTTCCCGCCGCCGTGCAAGAAGTATGAGTTCCATGATAGCTGAAGCCGGAATAATCGCCGAATACCGCACCGACATAGTCTTTGTAAGCCACGATCTTGCGGTGGTTGGGGTAAACGCCGGTCGTCGTGATCGGATATGCGGCGTCGTAAAACTGCTGGTGTCCTGTGGTGATCCCGGTATCGGTCAGGCTCAACACGACACCACTGCCAACAACGCCTTTTTTCCAGATCCGGCGGCCAAGCGAATCTACCGGCACTGACGATCGATATCCGGTCTGGCAGACCCACTGGGAATTGTCGTTGAATAATTGCGGTTGGTACCAGCGTTGGATCCAGCTCACGCCCGGAATAGCGGCAAGTTCTGGGATGCGTTTCAGATCGAGTTTGATATCGACCGTATTGCATAGTTCGTTTCTTATTACTTCAACTATTTCCAAGCCCAGCAGGGTAACCTGTTCGATAACTGCATCCACGTCAGCGTTGGGGAATAACTGCATCGTGACACGGCCATTGCCGGCAGCTTTAAGCAGTTCACCTTGGACTTTGTACGCCGGCTGGAATATGCCGATCCAGTTTACGTATGATCTCGTGCGCGCCTGTTCAATCTGCTCTACGTTGCCGTAAACCAAAAGCGTGTAATTGGGGAAATAGGTCATGACGTCGAGTCCAACGGATTTCAGCTCGTTGATCCACTGCGAATAGATAGGACCTTTGAATTGGATAAGGTAATACCCGTCGCCGTTATATGACTGAATCCTCAACTCGGCTGGTATAACTGGCTCACCAACACGGGTGTCGATCGCAAATCCGTTAGCGAAGCCGATGTAATTGGGGCTAACATCGATCTCAGGAGTGAAGGTCTGCACAACTCCCGGTGCATGGATATCGACTGCACCCAATAATCCGACCATAAAAACAATGGTTAAGAACCTCATAATACCTCCCTTTGTTTGTTGTCCTGATATATTTTAGTGTTATAAGGCGAAAAGTCAAGGGTTAAAAATACTGGTCTATTTAGTTTATTTGGTTTCTCTGGTCTTTCTAGCTTCTAATGCCTGTCATCCTGACCCTGAGTGAAACGAAGAGGAAGGAGCTGATGTCATCCTGAGAAAGCCGCAGGGTTGTGAAGGATCTGAGATTCTTCCCTTCGACTCACGCTCAGGGTAAACTTACTGCGAAACCCTCAGAACGACAGACACAACAGATCAGAAAGACTAAAAAGACTGGTTTTAGTACCCTTGACAAAAGAGCATTTGTTCTTATAATATATAATAATAACAAAGACTTAAATCTATATTGAGCAATAAAACAATTTTATTTGAGAAAGAAAGGGAGGTTGGAGCTGCAGGCAGCAGCGTAATATTTCATTTGCCTAACGCGCAAGAGAGTCGACAAGGAGGTAATGATGACTCAATTAAGGTTGCTTAAAGTGTTGATGATCGTCGTCTTGGTCGCGACATTATCACCTTTATTCGGTGATATGATACGGCTCAAGACCTATCCGTTTGATACTAAGCAGGGAGAACCGATCCTGCCCCCGCAGCTGATGACGACCGAGAAGGAAGTAAACTACTACGTTATCCAGTGCGCCGGCCCGGTCGAAAAAGCATGGAAGGACGACCTGAAGGCAAGCGGTGTTTATGTCCTGGGATACATCCCTGATTACGCATACCTGGTCAGGATGGATAAACTGACCGGGGAACTGGTAAGCTTAAAGCCGTATATAACTTACGTAGGTCTGTGGCAGCCGGCATACAAGATCCAGCCTGCACTGTGGAACATGGGCGGCACATTCCGGGCGATCATGCTCATTCACGATACTGAAGATCTGGCAGCGACGATCGCGAAGGTCCGTTCGACCGGCGCCAACGTCACCGACGCGTCTGAGATGGTGAGCAAATTAGTTGTCGCTGAAGTAAATTCATCCCAGCTCACTGCGCTGGCACAGATCGAAGGCATCTGGTGGATCGAATTTTACACGGATCCGGTCCTGTACAATAATAACAGCAGCAAGTGGTGCCAGTCCGGCGCGACCGGCGATACGACGATCTGGAATCGAGGCATCAGGGGATCGAACCAGATCCTTGGTACTACGGATTCAGGTATCACGACCGCGCACTGGGCGTTCTACGATGCCGCCTATCCCATAACAACATGGGGCAGTTACCCAAGCCACCGGAAGATCAGGAATTACAGCCGGGGCGGTTCATCAGCGGGATTTGGCGATGAATCCGGCAATTCTTGGCACGGCACGCACACTTGCGGCACAGTAAGTGGCGACGATTCCTACAATGGTGGCACGTCAACCTATGACGGCATATCCAAATCAGACAAGCATTCTTTTGTTGACATCGGCGTCACGGGCGGCGGGTTAAGCGTCTGGGCAGACCTGAACCAGTTGTGGGATACCAGCTATGCGTACGGTGCCACCGTCGTGTCCAATTCGTGGGGCTGGGGCACGTTTGGTGATTATGCTTCTTACGACGCCCAGACCGACCAGTTTATGTGGCGCAGGAAAAACCTCCTGCTCGTCGTATCCGCCGGTAATTCAGGTTCGGGCGCCAGTTCAACCGGCAGTCCAGGGAACGCCAAAGGCACGCTCACGATCGGTTCAGTGGGTAGGCTTGATGCCACGGCCATCGCTGGTTACTCATCGCGCGGTCCGACACTCGACGGTCGGTACAAGCCGACGATCATGGCACCGGGCGGTCTGAATACCGGTGGTGATCCTGGCTTGTATTCGTCTAACGGAGGCACCTCGGGCGGCAGCAGCGGCTACTGGCAGATGTCGGGCACGAGCATGGCATCGCCTTCAGCCTGCGGCACCGTGGGTTTGATCAGAGAATATTTAAACCGCGGTTTTTACCCGACCGGCGCCGAAGTGCCTGGTAATGCGATACCGAACCCGTCCAGCGCGCTTCTCAAAGCGCTCGCTGTTGTTTCGGCCGATCCCAATATCACCGGTTATACGGTACCCAACTATAACATAGGATGGGGGAGGATCGACGCGGAAAGCGTGCTCTATTTTTCAGGCCAGGCACGCAAGCTGTTACTGCACGATTCGGCTTCCGGCGGTTTGAACACCAATGACAGCGTCGTTTATTCATGGGACGTGACCAGCGCCATTCCTGTAAGGGTCACGCTGTGCTGGACCGATTCTGCCGGCAATCCTTCGGCAACCAGGCCTCAGACCAACGACCTTGACCTGAGGGTCGTCAATCCTGGCGGAACGTCGTACTGGGGCAATTACTATTCTGGCGGTCAGTCAGCGACCGGCGGCAGCCGCGATTCCAACAACGTCGAAGAGAATTTCAGGCTGAACTCTCCGACTGTCGGCAGATGGAGCGCCTGGGTACGGGGTCGGAATGTTCCGACCGGAGCCAACCAGACGTTCGCGATAACGATCAGCGGTGATGTAACCAACCTCGGGATCGGTGTAGCAGAGGAAACCGGTTTGACCGCAACGCTGACTGGGATTCGCAATTTCCCGACCGTGGCCAATCATGAGATATCATACACGCTGCAGGTTGCGCGCGCGGGAAACGTCGTGACCAGGATGTTCAATGTGCTGGGAGCCCGGGTTTACCAGGAAACGAGGAATTACGCAAAGGGAGAGTACCAGGCGCTGATCCCGGTGGCTTCTTTGCCGCATGGCGTATACTTCCTGGTGATCGACCTTCCAGGTCAGACCTATGAACAAAAGGTGGTACTGGTCAAATAACAACCGCTACTCCACATGCCTGGACGGATGTGCAATCGCTTGAATGAAGAACTGAGGCACGCATCAGCGTGCCTCAGTTCTTCTTAAGTGAACGGCATTTATCCACCTCTGCAATATGAAAAGGCACTTTAATATATGTTTAAATGTAAAAAATTATGGAGCAAATCCGGCTATCGAAGAGGTAAAATCTTAAGTAGAAAAAATATCGCACAGATCAACATACAACAAAACAGGTTAGATAACGCGAACATAGTACTGATAGATGTTATGGATGTTCTTAAGGAGGTCCCAGATCAGGAATACGAAAGACAAATAGTCAGGTTATATGCCATGATGGAGATCCGCAGACTGGACCCCATGAAGGCTCGGTAACATGCAGAACGTTTGGCAATGCTCGCACAGTCCTGGAAAAGCAAAATCCGTGGTATTATCAGCAATTGAATTCTTCAAGAACGCAAGCGCTCCTAAATGGATGGAGGAGTGCGTAAAGCTGTTAATATAGCGAGTCCGCACGGGGGGAAAGTCGCATCAAGACGCGCGCAGGTGAGAGGCTGCTCCGCATGGGTATTGACATCCATTCATCGGTAAGTATATTGTTATAACTTTTCAAAAGGAGGATACATGAGGAAAATGCTTTTACTGATTATCGCCCTGCTGGTCAGCATAAGCTGCAGCAGTAGGGTAAATCTGTACGTCGAATGCGATGTCGAACGAGGACAGACCTGGGACGATACATTTTCGGGAAGCCGGGGGGGAGACATATTTTCGGATCCAGTACTCGAGGAAATGACCGCGACCATTAACGATGACACGATGGAGGTCGATCTGCCCGATCCGGGCAGCTATCATCACTACGCGTATTTCTGGGATGAGGATACGATACCACCGGATGCCGGGTCAGAACACGAATTCAATATCCAGACCGATGTGGGCAACGCGTCCGCGACCGTCACCGTGCCTGGTGAATTCGATATAACGGCACCCCTTGAGGACGACAGTATTCCGATCGACGCGGCTTTGGACATAACTTGGGAAGCATCGGACGGAGCGGACTGGTATGCGGTCTGGTTAAGATATTTCTGGACCGGTGATAGTAAGGATACCACTGTATATGTCGATAATACTGCATGGACAGCTCCTGCGGACTGGATCGACGTCGATGGCACCATCTATGTCTATGTATACGCCGGCGACGGACCACGGTTTGAAGCGGGAGAAGCTGGGAATATCGAAGGCGCTAAGGGTTTCTGCGTCGCCACGAACTATCGGGCGAACCGGGTGATCGTAGGAGCCGGATACTTGGCACCAAAACAGTCGAAATTTGAAACTCAGAGAATATCTTCCAAGGATTTTTACCGGGCTTATATCAAGGAAATGTCAAAATACAGCTCGGAAGCCGCGGAAATGCTCGAGTATCTGGAATTTTAACCAGTTAAAATAAAGGAGGAGGCATGAGGAAAGCGCTTTTACTGGCCGTAGCCTTGCTGCTCGTCGCGAGTTGCAGCAGTAAGGTGAATCTGTTCGTCGAAGGCTATATCGAACGTTATCAGACCTGGAGCGATACGTTTTGGGGAGGTCGATCTGGAGATGTCTTGTCGGATCCGATACTTGAGGAAATGACCGTGACCATCAACGATGACACGATGGAGGTCGACCTGCCAGGACTAAACAGCTATAATCATGATGCGCGTTTTTGGGATGAAGATACCATACCGCCAGATGCTGGGTCAGAACACGAATTCAATATCCAGACCGATGTCGGCAACGCGTCCGCGACCGTCACCGTGCCCGGTGAATTCGATATTACGGCACCCCTCGAGGACGATAGCATTCCGGTCGACGCGGCTTATGATATTGCCTGGGAAGCTTCGGAAGGAGCGGACTGGTACATGGTTCTGATATATTATTCCTGGAGCGGAGATTACAAAGACACATTGGTCTACGTCAACGTCGATTCAACCACGTGGACTATCCCCGCGAATTGGATCAGTGAAGACGGGGAGATGTCGTTTTATGTCTATGCCGGTGACGGGCCGCAGATCGAAGTTGGTGCCGCCGGGAATATAAAGGGCGGAAAGGGTTTCTGCATCGCCACGAATGCCCGGGCAAACCATATAATTGTCGGGAATCCGGTCTTCACGGACTCTAGAAATGAATCCCATCGAATGTCTTCAAAGGATTTTTACCGGGCTTACATAAAGGAAATGTCCAAATACAGCTTGGAAGCCGCTGAAATGCTAGAGTACCTGGAATAATTACACGCAAACATCACAATCAAGGGGAGCGTTATGCTCCCCTTGATTTTTTTACTCAAGCGCTTCAAAAGGGGTAGAGAAGTACGAGAAGCTCATAAAGTCATGATTTATTGATTCTTTATAATTCGCAGTTTTTTCCAGGTAATCATAATGTCTATTATCAGACGTTGGCAGTTGCCAATGGAATAGGCCCCCTTGCAGCCAAAACGGGTGTTTAAGGCGAGATTCCCCAAAAGGTGAGGGTTTATGTAGGCCATTAGAGAATAAACCACTACAGGGTAGTGAATCACGAGAGCAGCCCTCAAAGTTAGTTGCTGCTCGAAAGCAAAAAAGCCGATCATTAACTGAGGAATGGTCGGCTTTTTTATTTGGTAAACTCCAAAAACCGCCATGCTATGATATTGCCAGCTTGATTGAAATGCGTCCTGGTGAAAATGGTGATGGGAGTTTTTAAAAAAACATGGGAAAGATAATATTGGACCTATGCGGCGGTACCGGAGCCTGGTCAAAACCTTATTTAGAGGCCGGCTATGATGTGCAAAATATTACATTGCCGGATTATGATGTCAGAACTTATAAAGTCCCAGAGAATGTCTACGGAATACTCGCAGGTCCCCCCTGCACGATATTTTCTAAAGCCCGGCCAATGATCTCACGAGACAGAAATTTTGCCGGCGCAATGACAATAGTTGAGGCCTGCCTGAAGATAATCTGGGCAGCTCGCATTTCTGGAAGTTTGCAATTTTGGGCCCTGGAGAATCCGGCGACCGGTTATTCACGGCAATTCTTAGGTCACCCGTGTTTTGTTTTTCAGCCGGTTGAGTTCGGGGATCCATGGACGAAGATGACGGCACTCTGGGGATATTTTCATCGACCGCGGAAAATTCACCCGGTCAAAAAAATCCGAAGGATCGGCAGTGGATATCCGCAAAAAGTCAATCAGTTTAAAGATTCAACCAGGCGTTCGATTACGCCGGCGAATTTCGCAAAAGCATTTTTTAAGGCGAACCCATAAAAGGAGGTAATCATGGTTAGAACAATGCGTACCGATGGTCATATCGGCAGCCGCATAAAGCGGAAGTACGGAAAGATCGGAGCTCCGAGATCTGCCAAGCGCAGACGCTGGCTCAAAAAAATCAGGCGTCATCACAGACGCCACAGACGGAGATAATCGTGGACCCCGGGAAAGAAGATTGCCCTTGCTGTCCTCTTTGTTTTGCTAATCCCGGGCCTGAGGGTATCAGTCTGCGCTGCGAGGGGAATAAATGCGCCTGGTGGGTTAAATCATTTGAGGCGTGCGCACTGAAAAGCATAGCGGTAACTCTATACAATATTCTGTGTCTCAAAAGTGAAAAAAAATAGCGAGATCTCCATTATTCCGATTCCAAATAGCCGGCAGCAATGTCAAGAGATCTTCCTGGTAAAGGGACGAAGGGCGGAGCGTTGCCTGAATCGAGCGGTCTACCGGATCCAATGGTCCTCGGGCGGCGGTAAAGCAAGATCGATTAGGCTGGTATGCCATAAGCATATCGATATTTACCGCTTCCTGAGGTCCTATCTACGGCCTAATACTGTATTAACTTGAACTACGGAACAAGACTTACAATGGAAGAAAAAACTAATGGAATTACAGACTAAAATTGATTACTCCAAAGTCTCGGATCTAGTCAAAAGTTACCAGGTGAAGAGTGCTCGGGAGCGGGAAGCATGTCCGAATACCAGCCGGACCATCTATACCAGGACCGATTGCAGCTGTGGGCATGCCTTTGTTAGGATCAATTCCGTCAGCTGCAAGAAAGAGATCTGTCCGGTATGTGGTCAAAAGTACAGCGCGTTACATAATCAAAGGATGGCGCGCTGGCTGCCTAAGATCCTCTGGATGCTTGACCAGGGTTATTATATCGGTTATCTGGTCGTTACGCTCCCCCCTGAGTACTGGGTCCTCGATAAAGTTTTCCTGAGAGCGTTTAGACGCTATGTAGTGCGTAAACTCAAGCGCTATGGTATCAAGTACGGTAAGGTGCGCTTCCACTGGGCCGGCGACAAGGGCGGTAAGTACTTCCCCCATCTCAATATCCTGATCGCTACCGATGGCTACCTGGATTGGATCGAGGACAAAAAAGACCCGGTCACCGATAAGGTCATTAAAAAAGGGTTCAAAAGTGAATTTGCCGAATGGTTAAAATATCCCGGGACTCCCGTAGTGCATTACAAATATAAAAAAGACATCGGATGGGTCATGCATAAGGTTGAATACGTTACGCGGCCGACATTGAACTTGATCAATGACGATTTGTTCAGTGATCACCATAAAAAGCAAATATGGAATGACGTTGTAAAAGGGTTTATGAACGATGTGGAGATCGGCAAGCCGCAGAAAATTGATAAGGATGTCGACTACTGGATCCAAAAAGGCTTAACAAGCATGGGTGATCAGAATTTCAAGCTTTTCAGCCTTACCCTTAATCGCTGTCCACACTGTCATAAGCCATTAAAATGGCACTACTGCAAGGGAGAACACGAGGCCCTGGAAGGATCTATGTGGAGTAATGACCTTAATAACGAGTATACCGAGTTGATATTTTAAATTGGAGGCAAAACATGAATATAACAGTAGAACAGGCAATCAATATCGTAACTGTCAACAGCCGGTCGGCAGTCATCCGTGAACTTGGTCAGATCAGGACTCACGCGGATATTATCGAGGACGAACTCAGGGACAAAAATCTGATCAATCTCACGGACCAGCAGCGCGACGAAAAATATCGGCTGTTGATCAAAGCCCTGTCCAAGATCTTTGCAACGTGCGATCATATCAAGCAGGACTGCCGCGCCTTGTACGAAATCCTGGAGAAGGCCTTCCCTGATGTCGCGCTGAATGGCGGAGTGTTGGATATCAAAGAGCCGGAGGCTGATCGTGGCGGTAATTGAAAGAATCAAACCGCAGGTCTCCCCTGCTATTGAAGTCGATAGAGTCGACGAGGAATACCAAAGCAAGCAGCTCAAGGCTGGAATTTTGAAAACCTTGCGATGGTTAGTCAGGGAATCACGATCGACCATGCTGATCGATACGAAGGTCAAAAGTAATTCAGTCGATGCTAAAGACCTTTTTGTAATTGTGATCTACCCTCTTGATAAGTCACTGCTCGATATCTTTTGTAAGCTGACCGGATCATTCTTAACTATGGCCCTTGGGATCTATGACAAGCGGATCCCCGCGCCCTGGGACGCTCAGCCGAAGCTGTCATCGACCATCATTAAACCTGGAGGATAAATGACCACACTTTATAAGTGCGTTCATGCTGATCGCTGTACAGATCCGTACTGCATTCATCAGCGTTATCACACGGAAAGAGACGACTGCCAACTGAACCGCGCGTGTGATTACTCTAAGCATGTAGTATGCAGGGTCGCGCGCAGCAACATCGAAAACCTTAAGCCGCCGGCAGGGAAGCTCCGCATATGTCCCGCGTGATGGTGCATGTGTTAAGGGATCATTACGAAAATCTGTGGCGCTTGATTACGCGCTATGAGATCCTGCTGCGGCACAAAGGTTATTCGCGGTCCGATCTGGATGAGCAGCGGCTGCGCGTCTTCGAATCGAAGCCCTGCAGAATAGATTTTGTAAAGGCAAAGCCGAGCCTGAATCGGCACAGCAAAAAAGCGAGGTAATAATATGCCAAAAATGCTATCAATCGCAAAGGTCAAGGAAAACGTCCTCAAGCTCATACAGGTCTACGGCGATTTTGTCAAGGCCATGGTGAGGATGAACCCGGGGATCGAGCTGAAATTCGACGTCTACTTCTCCAGCAAACCGGAAGGCGATCATCTGTTTACGTTCGACATTCCCTTTGTCAAGGCGTACCTGATCATCAAGGTTTCGAGCTCGCACGGCATCCTGAAGTGCGTTCACATCGACCTGTAACCGACGCGGGAACGGGCGTGAAGAAAAGCGGCGGCGGCAGTGGACCTTACCAGGGACTTACTGAAAGTCAACGTAAGATCATTGCCGCCGTCGAGGATTCACTTACATGCCCTGGATTCCGCAAAAAATTCTTTTCGCTATTCGGCCATTATTTTAGGTGCTGGCATTGTTTTAAGATAATGTGCCGATTCATAGGAGGCATGATATGGTTAACAATCAAGAAGTGGCTGACGAAAAATCCGGAGCTGTAATACAAACGTCGCAGCCTGGGGATCCGGCGGGGAAAGCCGAACCGGTCGAACCGGCAACATCGGCGGTGATTTCCAAGACGTTAAATGAAGCGGCGGACCAGGTGTCGTCTGAGCCGGCATTGTTAGCTGAGCCAGGGGGGTCAGCCGCGGAAAAGCCGCTGGTGCCGGTACCTGAACAACCGCCGGCAAAGAAACCGCCAGCTGTGTCTGAGGATCTGATAAAGGATTATACCGAAGCGCTGGTGGCAACACTGGACGTCGTTAACGGCCAGGTATGCTCGGTGATCGCGCGCCAAATGGACCACGATTTTTCATTCAAACAGTCCCAGCATGACAAGCTGGTGATGGTCTGGACACCGGTCGTGCGGATGTTCTATGACAAGATTCCGGTCCTGGTGGTCGCCGGATTTACGACCGTTACGGTCCTGGGCGGAAATTTCATCGCGGCGCGTCAGCTGCGCGATGAGAAGGATCAGAAAAAATGACCGAGAACCGCCAGGCTATGATATTGCCGGCATCGTCAAGATCGATCCTGATCGAACTGGTGAGCCGATTTTTTCAATCCAGGCATAAAATGGCAGAGCTGCTCAAAAGTCTATATACTAAATCGATTCGGATTCCTCGAGTAGAGCATATATACTTTCCGGCGGCGATCGCCGAAGTATATATACAAGCCGGCAGGATCCCGAGTATATATACTTCAGGATCTGCGTCGACTGAGACGTAAATTATATATGATTAAGCTTTTTCGAGTGCGAGGAGAGACCATGAAGAAAAAAACAAAAACGAACAAGAATGACCAGGTAGATGATGGGATGGTCCTGGAGAATCCGCAGCATAAGGACCATTATGCTTGCTGGTGCGGTCGCTGGGTGTCGCTGTACATATTTCACGCTCATAAATGGTTAAAGGTCGGCGTGTTTTGTAATCGCTGCGGCGCGGTCGCGCTCTATAAAAAATACAATAAGAAGGACAATTCCTGATGAAGTACTCTATTTTTAGCATGCCCTATTTTTTCTATCGCGGGCTCTGCGCGATCGGTGCATCGATCCGGCGTTACTATTTTAACTATCGTACTGAGCGTTACTTTGCGCGCTGCCGGGAGGACATCACCAGGCTCCACTGGTACATGATCAAATGTCATTACTCGCGCCAGGACCGCCGGCGAATCGCCAGGCAGCTGATGAAATATACCATGTCATTGAGCGGCTTCGATTTCAAGGAAGGCAAGGTGCAACCATGACAAGACCTCGTATGTTCTTTTTGATCATCGGCACGACGCACACCGGAAAGACGTACTTTATCCGGGACCTGATAAAACTATCGAAGCAGAAGGTCCTGGTCTATGACGTGAACCGCGAAGAAAAGTACGCTCGCCTGCCGGTAGTCAACGTGCAAAAACTGGCATCGTTTCATAAGGGCAAATATCGCGTAATTCAGCGGCAGCCGGACCAGGTAATCGAATACATAATTAACGACTATCGTAACGGACTGCTTATCCTGGACGATGTGGACCGCTATTTATCGGTTACTTCGGTCGCATGGAATGACCTGATTATCGGTCATCGACACATGGGTCTGGACCTGATCGCGGTATTTCACTCATTAAACCGTACCTTGCCGATATTTTACGAGAACTGTACCGATATCATTCTCTTCAAAACTCAGGAACAGCCTGACAAGAGCATAAATAAGCTGCCTAAATCGGACGATGTACTAAGGGCGTTTTACCAGGTTGAAAGCAATAAGGATCCGCATTACAAAGTACGGATCCGCTGCCGATAGTCAAGCGGTGCAAAAGGGATAATTATCCCTTATTTTTACCTGGTCTACTCCACCCCCCTCCCCCCTTTTTGTTATAATGTACCATAATGGATATTTATACTTTGAGATATCCTGCGGGCCTGGCATGGGGTCAGGCCCTAAAGAGAGGTGCTTTATGAAGGGATGGTTTGGGGATTTTTTGCTGACTGCTTTCGCGGTGCTTGTGGCATTGATACTCTATCACATATCCGCGCCGATAGTCAGTGGCTTGTTCAAGCCAAAAAAGTAAAGGGGGTTACCTATGCCAAGCAATCTATTATCTGAACTCGAAAGAATCGAAGAGCTGGCTCGGGGTGAATCCTTCGCGTACGATGATCCTGCTGATACGGTGCTTTCCCTTGCTGGCCCACTGGCCGATATCGAGATCGATCAGCAATTCGGGTTCGATACTCAATCGAGTAAATCGCCGTCCGGTACGACCTATGGCCTACGGATCGTCAATGGGGTGGCGGGGGCAAGGACCGTCAAACTCTTTGGTTTCGAAGGCTTTAAATACACTGATGCCAACGTTACAATCACGGCCCAGGGCGGTTATGGAACGTATGAAAAGTTCTGTTACTCGAACTGGTTCAATCCGGCCGAGATTGTATCGGTAAGGATCACCACCACATCAGCTCAGATCGACCAGATGTCGCTGAAATGGGTGCGGGACAGTGTCTTCGGTAAGCTCGATTCCAATGTTCTTTCGATGTCTTCGTATCGGACTGAGTCGGACTATCAGACTGGAGTCATCACGATTCCGTTCCGGTTTCTGCTGGCGTTCGATGCGTATATTGAGACGACGATCCTGGTCTCGACGACCGTTGACTTGCTATTCTTCATGGGTGCGCGTCTCGATCCGGCGAAAAAGATCGAAGCCATGAGATCGGCGCCGCAGATAATGTCGAAGTCCGGCCGAAGGCCAGTGCTAAGTAAATCTGGTGGCGCAGTTTAAAAGGCGGTGATCCATGAGAGCAGTTGATAGGATCATCGAAAAACTACCAGGCTATGCTGAGATGCGCGGTCAGGTATCCGACGAGGCGATCATTGCTCACGCGGCTGCCGTCTATCCTACTACGACCGCAATTGCCGTCGCTGAAGCCGAGGTCGAATCCGAAGGATTCGGCTTGTTCGGGATCGGCGATATTTTCAATGTGGCAAAAAACGCTATTAAAGGCGTGGTTGGAGCTGGGAAGGGTGTGATCAAGGCGTTTTCAAAAACGCATGACGTGGGGCTAAAAATCACGCCTAAAGAACCGCAGCCTACCGCTGCGCAGGTCGCGGCAGCGGTCGCAAAAGAAAAGGATAAGTCTAAGGCTAAACCTTCCTGGATCCTTCCGGCTATTATCGCGGTTGTCGTTGCGGTAGTGATCGTCCTGTTTGTTTCGTTCACCGGCAAAGCGAAGTGATGTAAATGGTGTACCAGCATACGCTTACGCTCAAAGGTCCGGCGGACGTAATCGTTTCCTGCCCTGATAATGGCGTGGTATGGTGTAAAGGCAATAACGGATTGCAGTACTCAATACCGCATCGCTGTCATCAGGGCAGGACGCTTCTTAAGCTCCCGCGACCGCCCAAAATCCTTAAGATCATCGCTACAAAAAGATTCACGGTGGAAGTCAAACCTTTCAATGCCCGTCGCCGTCATGCTTAGATATGTCATTGAGCCATCGGACCGGATCGTCAAGATATTCCCTAAGCGTGAGCTCGTGGTCATCGATCCATCGTTTTATACGATTTACAATTTTAACATCCGCGTATTTATCCTGCTGCACGAGTTGGCTCATTTAGATAGGTCTAACGAATATGAGGCCGACTATCAAGCGTTTCGTATGTACCGCGATGCCGGCTATCCTTTGCGCGACTGCATTTTTGCCCTTACCCGCATATTGCCCCTGCCTAAAAATTATGAGCGTGTCTCTCGCCTATTCCGAAGGATTATCGATGAATATCCTGAGCTTCTTAATTGATCGGAATTGGTATATGCCGCTGATCAAGCCCAAAGATTCCCTGCTGCCCTATTATGAATACATTGCCGAGCAGCTTGGCATGCCGATCGAGCTGGTGATCGCTCATGCACAATTAGAAAGCCAGCAGTATTATCTTGCCAGGGGTAAAGCAGGGGAATACGGGCTGTGGCAGTTTCTACCATCGACCTGGAAAGGGCTGATGGGCAGCGCGAACTGGAAAAGCATCGATAACCAATGCGCGGCCTATATCATACATACGCGCAATGTTATCAATCGCTATGGACTCAATTTACACAACTCCGCGCATGTTACAGTTTACTTATGGGTGTGGAATGCCGGCGGCGGAAATTACGAGAAGAATTTTATGCCTGTATCAACCCGTGAATATATCCGCGTGATTAAACAATATCAAGCGCAAGTCGAAGTGTAGGAGATATGAAATGAACAAGGACGATGTAAAAAAGCTCGCGTATTCAATATGGGATTCTAAACTCCCTGTAAATTATAAGATGGAATTATTTGGCGGCCTTAAAAAACTATATGATACATGGGATCAGTATTCGGATCAGGGGCGTCGAGAAGTCGTTCAGTTGGTCAAAGATCGTTTGGAATGGATCAAAACGCATGATCCGCAAGTTATTATTACCCAATTAATTTTTGATCTAATCGACATTATTTTAAAACCAATATCATTTGGGCTGTGGCTTTTGAGACACATAAAAGAAGTCGTATTATTTGTAGTGGTGGCAGCCTTGATCGCCGGCGGTGCTTACTACGGGATCAAGCTTCGAAAGGTAGTCAAAAAATGATAAGAGCATTCCGAAGGACGCAGACGCAAGATCGAGACGAAAAAACAGATCCGCCGATAGTGCCTTCGGAGAGTCTTCAGTCGGCGGAAAAACCCATCGAAAACATCCCGGGTCCGCCTGATCCAAAGCCTGAACCTGAACCTGAAAAATCACCGGCAAAGAAAGAATCTAAACTTGATTATTTGCTGATCGTTGAAAAAATATCCGACAACCAGGTCAAAATCACATTCGCCGGCCGTCCGTCCGTGATTACGCCGGTTGAAAAACACTGGGACATAATCCGAGACTACTATAAATATAAAATTTTGCCAACCGATCCCGAGCCGACTGAGTACTACAAACTTAAAGACTCTCCTGGAAGGCCGCCGAAGGAATGGTGGAATAGCAAGGTGCGCTGTCTGCGCCGTGAACATCCTGGTTATTCGGGCAAGCGGATCAGTAAGGTCGCCGGTGAAATTTGGGAAGGATACTCGGTCAACACAAAACGCAGGTTGATATCAAGAGTGGAACGTAAGAAAAGGAGTAAACGATGATCTATATTATCAAACGCAGTTTCATGGACAATGCATTGACGACGGATATGCTGCCGAGGGGGTTTCGTTATTTCAGTTTTTTGACTGACGGCGGTATCAATCCTGAGTGTAATTTCGCCAATGAAAATTTGACGCTCGAATTGATTGCGGTCGGTAACGCAGCGGGACCAGTATATCCGATTAATCAGGAAGTACTTAATCTCACCGCGGGCGTTCTGTGCGATATGCTTCGCATAACGAACCTACAAATGGGCATGAGTCCACTGACGCTTGAAAATGGATACGGGAATATCATCGTGGTCTGCTCGGATGAGCCGCTTGGGGGTAATTTTATCACAAAGAGCAATGCGCATATTGAAGAAGCACTGACAATTCCGGCAGCCACTACGAAAACCTATTGGCTCGGCAGGGACCGGGTAGACGCTGCTGACATTTTACTGCTGCCTTATGTTCCGCCGCGTTATAACTATGCGATGGTATTGTTGCAATACGGCGGCGGAACGATAGCGAGTCTTCAATGGGCACCTTTCGCTAAAACGTTAAATGTGTTCGGTTCAACAGTGAATGCCGGCGATATTACAAGCGTCAAAACGTCGGATCGCGTAAGGATAACAATACAAAACACTCATGTAGCGGATCCAGCGAATGCGGTCGTCTATGCAGTCTTTTGCGAGGGCGGCGCGTAATGAATGTAAATAAATTGCTAAACATACTAATAATTATAATCTGTTTAGTATCAATGCTCGAAGGCCTGGCATTGATTAAAGGCGTGGATGGTGCGGCACTATCCGCCATGATCGGTTTATTTTGTGCTATCGCGGGGATCATTGGGACGGTGCTGAGATACAAGATCAAGCATCATCACGATCAGAAATAGGAGCAACCATGAAAAAATGGCTTTTGATACTTATCGGCATTTTGATCGGCATGCTGGCGGAAGTAATTCTGGCGGTACTGGTAATTACTGTTTTTAATAAAAATCTGAGCGTGGAACTTAACAAAAAAAGCAGCTGGTACGGTATCCTAAAACCGATTAACGTCTTTCCGATCAGAATCCCGCTGCGGAAGATCTTTGCTTCGTTCCTGGGTCTAAAAGGTCCCGCCGGTATTCAAGAGAATCCGCTGGAGCTTAAGCTCAAATAGATCTTCCTGCAGGAAAAAGTATATATACTTCACCATGCAAAAGTATATATATTTCGAAGATATCCAATTTTACCCCTTGACAATTCCGTTTTTGTTCTTAAACTGTACACGTGAGCAACAAAGAATAAAATAACAAGGGAGGATGTATGAAATATATAATACCATTTGTCTTGCTCTTTTCTTTGTCATGTAAAGCCAATTTTACAATGGACACGTATGTCGATGAATTTATAAATATTGATGCGAAGGGTTACTATTTGAAAATTCTAACGCCGGAATCGGAACAGCAGAGCAAAGATTATTTTTTTGGTAAAATAGTTGTGAGCCCTGGATGCAGTTTTGTGAGGGGTTCCGAGGAACGCGTAATCAATTGTTATTTGTTGGACGCTGATAATTATGAAGAATGGAAAAGCGGAAAGGATCCGTCGACAAGCATATTCAAAAAAATTGAAAAATCAGACATGACGATACCGATTACTGAATTGAATTGGGATGAGAATAAAAAATACTATTTTATAATTAGCAACAGGTTTTCGGAAATGAATAAATCGGTTCATTTGTATTTGATAAGGATCTATTAAATGTCGAAAGCAACTCATAATTACCCAGGGGAAGCCAGGATACCAATCTTGGCAGGGCAGGTCGCTCCTGCCGTTATGAGTTGCTCACCTCCCCTGGGGAAAGGTGAGCTGATATGGAATATTTTAAACAAGGCGAAAAGTGGAGGCGGCCACAAATGAGCCGGGTCACAAGATATTTTAATATCCGCCTTAGAGATCTAATGGTCGAAAAAGGATTCAAGGCTGGGCAGCTGGCGATGATTACAAATGTTGCGCCGGCTTCGGTATCGCTTTGGATCAATGGCATTGAAATGCCGCCGGACGATATCCAGTGTCTGATCGCTATCTGGCTCGGTGTGTGCCGAGATGAGATCTGGCAATTTAAAAAAGAATGTTTTAACGAAATTATTGAGCTTTCGAAACTTCACAAAGAACAGGTGCGGCTGGAGAAAAAGCTGGCCGGAAAATTACAGCTGCAAAATTCAAACGAGGATTTTTAGTGAACTCCTTTAATAAACTATTTCAATGACCTAACTGTCTATTATCAGACGTTGGCAGTTGTCGGCGAAATAGGCCATATTATAGCGGAAACGGGCTTTTGGGGCGTGATCTCCCCAAGACGGATAATCTATGTAGTCTAAAAGCTAATTCGTAGCATTTAATACATAAAATCCCACCTGATCATTTATCTTGGTCTGATGGGATTTTCTATTTTATAGAGCTGTTTTTGATTTTATACACTGTTATACAAGCTTTTATTAATTTTAAATCGCTTTCCACACATTTTACAGTAAAAATCCAGCCATTCCGGGTCTTCAATATTTTTTACTCTTTTTGAACCGCTGTATTGGTCAAGTGCATGTGCCTTTCCGCATTTTGGGCAGGTACTCGTTTTCTTTAATCCTTTTATCAGTTCGACGTCAGCAATTAAGATCACTTCAGAACTGTCCTTTTTGTTGTCTGACATTTTACCTCCGCCGTCAATTATAGCCCGTAGAAATTTTTTGTCAACCTTGAAAGAAGGTTGTTTTGGCTCGGTTATTACCTACAATATATTTTCGCAAAGTTAAAGCCCCGCTATGCGGGATCATGACTTTACCCTACATTTTTGGATTTAAGCCGTAAGGCTTTTACTTAGAACTCTTACGAGTTAACTCCTTTTCCATCCCATCCCTCACCTTTTTCCTCTCCCTTAGAAAGGGAGAGGGTTGGGGTGAGGGTTAGATTACGGATCACGGTATGTGGTCTTTTTAGTATTTCCGGTTTACCTAATACTCTGGTATCCTGATCTCCATTTTCCGATCATCTGATTTCCTGATATCCGTAATAACTTGACTGGTACTGCAAAATAATTATACTTACGCATTATCATGAAAATTCTTGTCATCGGCGGTACGCGGTTCGTAGGCAGGCATTTTGTTGAAATAGCGGTCAAAAAAGGCCACCAGATAACGCTTTTTAACCGCGGCAAATCAAATCCAGGCATATTTAGCGGAATCGAGCAGTACCATGGCAGTCGTAATACCGAACTTTCAAATTTGTTAATATCGAACCGGCACTGGGACTGTGTGCTTGATACCTGCGGATACGTACCACGGATCGTCAAAAGCAGCGCTGAATACCTTAAAATTTCCGTAGACCGGTACGTCTTCGTATCTACCATAAGCGTGTACGCAGATTTTACAAAACCCGGGATCACCGAGGATTCGCCGCTGAGCACGACCAATGATCCGGCTGCCGAAACCGTTACGAATGAAAACTATGGTCCGCTGAAAGTGCTATGCGAAAAAGCTGTGAACGATTTATATGGCGACAACACTCTTATAATCAGACCCGGTTTGATCGTCGGACCTTATGACCCGACTGACCGTTTTACTTACTGGCCGGTTAGGATCAGCCGTGGGGGTGAAGTCATCGCGCCCTCTCCCCCGGATTCACCTGTGCAGTTCATTGACGGACGCGATCTGGCTGAATTTATGTTATCCGGTATTGAAAATAAAACGAAAGGGACCTACAACGCGACCGGTCCTGAATATCCGATGACCATGGAAGAGGCTCTGCGCGCTTGCATCGCGGCAACCGGCAGCAAAGCAACATTTGCCTGGGTATCCGAGAAGTTCATCGAGGATAACAATATCGATATGCCGGGCTGGGTCCCGAAAAACTGGTATGGCATCAGCCAGGTCGATTGCAGCAAGGCGATAAAACAAGGTCTGCGTTTCAGGTCCTTGCATGATATTATCAAAGACACGCTGGACTGGCACGCCACCAGACCAGCGGACTACGTCTTGAAGGCTGGATTAAAGCCGGAAGTCGAAGTAGAATTACTGGAAAAATGGCGGAAATTAGTGAGTTAATAGTAATTGTGTAATTATGTAATTGATAGATTACCGGCTACGGTTTACGCTCTACTGTCTTTTCCGCCGCCTTCTCCCCGGCCACGTAGCCGGTGGAAAACGCCGCCTGCAGGTTATAACCGCCGGTGTTGCCGTCAATATCAATGACCTCGCCGCAGAAAAACAAGTTCTTGACTAATTTGGATTCCATGGTCTTCGGATCAATTTCGTTCAAAGCGATGCCGCCTGCGGTCACGACGGCTTCTTCGATCGGTCGAGCACATTTCACGGTCATGCGGAAATCCTGTAGGGTCTGCACTATCGTCTGACGTTCCTCCCGCGTTATGTCACCGCATTTTTTCATTGGTGACAATCTGATGCGGTCAATGAATACCGGTATCATCCTCAACGGCAGTAAGTTGGCTATCATGTTTTTTACCATTGTTCTGCTGTTGTCTTTGATCTCTCTTAGCATGCGTCCATCAAGGATCTCGTACGATAACGCCGGCTTGAAATTTATTGCCAGCGCTACACTCTTTTTCGCATCATGATCATTACTGGCGGCATCTAACTCTTCCATTTTTTCTATTATTATCTTGCTCATGGTCAGCACGATCGGACCGGATACGCCGTAATGCGTAAAGAGCATTTCGCCGAACATTTTCGCGAACGGCTGATGCGATCCCGTTTCATAAGCGCTTAGTTCGACATTTTTCAAAGATAATCCTTTAAGCGATCCGGCAAAGCTTTCTTTTATCTCGATCGGAACCAAGCTTGGCTTAGGATCTATTATTGTATGTCTAAGCTCGCCTGCCAGCTTGTAACCATCACCGGTCGAGCCGGTCCCAGGATAGGACATGCCGCCTGTTGCCAGGATCACGGCTTTTGCCTGCAATATTTCATTTGTTTCTGTTCTAACCCCCATAATACCGTCAGCGTCTATTAGTATTTTGGCAATCCTGCAGTTATATCTCACGCGCACGCGTTTTTGTTTTAAATAACGCTCCAAGCATAACGTCACTTCATCCGCTTTGTTAGATTTCGGAAATACCCTTCCCCCTCTTTCAATAACGACCTCGACCCCGCGCAATTTAAGAAATTCCATAAGATGAGTGTTAAAAAACACGTGCAGGATATTATACATGAACTTGGCGCTGTCACCGCTACCGTAGCTCTTGATGAACGTTTCGACATCGCCAATATTGGTGATATTACAGCGGCCTTTACCCGTTATGCTGAGTTTATTCCCAAGACTTCGAGTTTTTTCAATCAGTAAAACCCTTGCTTTTAATTCTCCAGCCCTGCCCGCCGCCATCATGCCGGCTGGACCGCCGCCGATGACGATTACGTCATACTGGTTACCAGGTAATTGGGGAGTAGGGTAATTATGTTTCATTGCACGATTATCTTGTTATAGTCATTGTAGTGGTCGATTTTACTCGACATGCAATCCGTATTCTCTGCAGAGCAAGTTCTGCCACTACATATTTTATTATTCGATAAACGCTTTAAGATCATGCGCAGCACCTCCACCGGCAGACCTACGATATTGGTATAACTGCCTGAGTATTTTTCAATTAGGCGCTTCCCCTTTTCCTGGATCGCGTAAGCACCGGCTTTGTCCATGGGTTCGCCAGTTTGCACGTAATCATGTATCGTTTTATCGCTCAGTCGTCTCAACCAGACGCGGCTGATCACCGCTTTGGTGACGATAAGATCGCTCTTTTCAGCGCGCCCAAACTTTGACCGGTGTCGCATAATGACAGCCAGACCAGTGACAACGTCGTGCCGTTTACCGCTCAGCAGTTTGAGGATACGTACCGCGTCGCGTTTGCTTTTTGGCTGCCCGATGATCTTATTTTTAAATGAAATAACAGTATCCGCAGCGATCACTATCAGATCGCGCCGGCTGCCGGTGCGCGACCGCGATTCGATCGCCATGACCCGCGAAGCTTTTGCCAGCGCGACACGCATGCAGTACAAGATCGCGTTTTCGTCCGGGATCGGCGTTTCTGGTATAGTGCTGTGCCTGATTTCAAACTCCGTCCTCCCAATTATGCGCGAAAGCAAGGCACAGCGCCGTGGAGACCGTGAAGCCAGTACGATCCTAAATCTCTTTGGAACTGAAAAATGCATTTTGTTATTTCGCAGCATCGAAACTTTTAGAACACGCGGAACGACACGCGATCGATCAGGGTCTTATCCGGGGTGTGACCCCTGGCTTCCAGCATATATTCACCGGGTTTCGGCTTCCAGACAAATTCAAAAGGCGGTTTCGAGGTCGCGAGCTCAGCACCGTTGAGCACGAAGGTTACCTCACTGATCGCAACCGTATCTGGCTGGACTTTGAAGATAACGGCCTGGGAGTTATAGGTAACGCGGGGATCTATGGTAAAAATGTCGCCGGCAGAAGGTGTTACTATATGAAAACCCTTTTTCCCATTACCGGGTCCGGTCGTCATTTCAATGTCCCGCGACCGGTCGTTATCGCTTTCAGCACAGGTATCTTTCGGTTGGGTTCCGGGGATGAATATCTCATCGATGACCCGGTCGCATCGTGACGATGGGAGCAGTCCACTTCTGGCGCATACTGACAAATGCTCAAGGGACGGGGGTTCATCGAAAGCCGCAGGCAGCTGGTCGCGGTGGAGTTCGATCATGATATCGCGGAACAAGGGAGCCGTCCCGGAAATACCCGAGACACCGTGCATCGGTGATCCGTCAAAATTGCCGACCCATACGCCGACCACGTAGCCACTGGTGTATCCAATACACCAGTTGTCGCGATAGTTCTTCGATGTTCCGGTTTTCACCGCGCATTCGAAAGGCAGGTCGAGCGGTGAATCATCGCCAAAGGCTTTAAGACGGCTAGCGTTATCGGCCAGGATGTCTGTGATGATATACGCTATGTCGACGGTGGTTGCGGTCATTGCCGGCAGCGTGTCCTGACCGCCGCCTGCCGGCGCGATAAAACACCTCTCCCCTTTCCAGACACCGCCGTTGGCAAAAGCGCGGTAACCATTCGTGAGTTCCAGCAGCGTGGCTTCGGCTGCGCCTAATGCCAACGCCAGTCCATAATGGCTTGCTTCACGGTCCAGACTTGTAAAATGCATCGTCTGCCGTAAATACTGGTGGAATCGTTCGATCCCAATTCTTTCAAGCAGGACCACGGTCGGTACGTTGAACGACGAGCCTAGAGCTTCGCGCGCGCGCGTCGGGCCGTGGTAACGTTCTCCGTAATTCTGCGGCGCGAAACGCGTGCCATCCGGAAGCCTAAACTCGATCGCAGAGTCAGGAAGTACCGTGCTCACCGGTATGCCGCATTTCAACCCGAGCGCGTAGAGGAACGGCTTGATGCTGGAACCAGGCTGACGCCGCGCCGTGCAGCCGTTGACCTGGCCATCGCGGCAGTCAAAATAATCCTTCGAACCAACCATTGCCAGGATATCGCCGCTGCCGCGCTTGATCACGATGGCGGCTCCCTGGGTCACGTTGTAGTTTCTCAGCGTATTTATGGACGTTGCCAGGAGTTTTTCCAGATCCTTTTGCAGGTTAAGGTCAAGCGTGGTCATGATCTCGGTGCGGCCATTTGTCACCGCCGGATCCAGCTGAGCCAGAATATAGTCGACAAAATGAGGCGCGTAGAAACGCGCTCTTCTGTCATCAATGTCCGGCGATTCACTGCAGGCGACCGAGAACATCAGCGTGTCAATAACCCCATATCCCAGCATTGTCTCAAGGAGATGGTTTCGTTCATTCATGACATGGTCTGGATTAACGAAGGGATTATGCACGGTCGGCGACTGGGGGATCACGGCGAGCAGCGCCGATTCGCCAAGCGACAGCTGGAGCGCTTTTTTTTCAAAATAGCACACCGCTGCTGCTTCGATGCCGTACGCCTGGTTGCCGTACGGCGACCGGTTAAGGTAAATTTCAAGGATCTGCGCTTTGCTCAAGTAAAGCTCGAGTTTCAGCGCGTACGCCATCTCAAGTAGTTTACTCCATACCCCGCGGTTTTTCATCCCCAGCGTCATCTTGGCGACCTGCATGGTTATCGTCGATCCGCCGGAAACGGTCTTCCCTTTTACGACGTCGGTCGCCAGCGCCCGAGTGAGCGCAATAAGATCGATCCCGTGATGGATCATGAATCTTTTGTCTTCCCTGATTACGGTCGCCCTGATGACGTGCGGCGATATCGAGTCGAGCGGGACCCAGACGCTGGTCTTGTAATCGCGCGACAGGACCTCGCGCAGAAGAACGCCGTTACGGTCCAGAACCCGGAACGAGCTGAACCGTGGATAAGTGTTATTAGAAGACACGGGCAGGACAAAAAATCCGACAGCAACGCAGACGGCAGTCAAGAAGATAATGATAATTGTTTTTTGCATAGTACGATCCAAAATATTGTACATAAAAAGACCACCATATCAAGTCAATATATGGCGGGTTCTGAAAACGCATTCATCCTCCTCATGTCAATCACTTGACATCCTGGTGTTTTGGGCTACAATTATATTTTCTGATGACAACAGAACCATCCAACACTCTGATCTGCGAAAAGTGCGGCCAGCAGAACGACAAAAACAATAAACTGTGCCGCAGCTGCGGTACGCCGCTGTATAAGAACTATTACAGAGGGCTCTGGTTCAGAAATATGGTCGTCACATTCGCGCTATTTATTGTGCCTCTGGTAATCGTATTTTATATCCTGAATTTTGAAGTAACATCATCTTTCGAGCATCAGATCCAAACCAGTCTTGATTACTCGGTAAATGTTAATGCGCGCATTATCCGGCTGTTTTTGGAAGAAAGACAGAAAGACCTGTTGTCCATAGCGGACTTTGACGGCATGACTCTGACCGAAGCAGGTTCACGGGTCAATTACTTCAAGCGTTTTATCAGAAATAAACCGGAGTTTGACCTTCTAGTGGTCGCCGATACGACCGGCACGATCGTCATGGCAACAGACGACATCCATGGTTCGATCAAAACCCGTACGTATTTTAAGCATTCATTACGGGGTGAATTTTATAACAGCGGTATCTTCTATTCCGATATCCTCGACACGACCGCCATGGTCGTATCAAGTCCGTTTCGCAACCGTGCGGGCCGGATAATCGGCGTTATTCTTGCCAATATTTCGCTCAAAAACTTCTATAACCTGATCCTTGATCTGCGGATCGGAAAAACGAGCGAGATCTTTCTGGTCGATGAAAACGGGTATTTTCTCTCGCCCTCCAAGCTCGGCGGCGATGTTCTTACACAAGTCGCGTACTTAAAAGGGGATCCAAACCCCCACACTGGAAGCGATGGTCTGCTTATGCACCGTGATTACCGGGGTGAGAAAGTGATCTGCGCCTACAAAAAGAACAATGACCTGCATTGGTACCTGATCTCTGAAATGGACGTCGATGAAGCGCTCGCGCCGGTAAACGCGCTTAAAAATATCATGCTTCTGACATTCGTCATAGTCGGCCTGTTTCTGATCGGCTCGTCCATAATTTTTTCGCGACAGGTAACGTCCATGCTCAAGAACCTGACCGCGAGCTTGAAAGCGGCGCTTGACGATAGCAGTGCGAAGAAAGAAATGATCAACACGATCAACATAGAGCTACGCAAGCGCTTAAAAGAGTGCCAAAGCCTGAGCACCAGGCTCAACATATCCGAAGTAAATCTCAAAAATATTGCCAACAGCATCACCAGCGGACTGATCGCCGTTAACCGTGAATACCGGATAACCTACTGTAATAACGCCGCCCGGGTATTATTGCATACTGCCTATGACCTTTTGGATAAAAATCTTTTCGAAGCCGGGACGGTTTTTTCCGATCCGGTCATCAAAAAAGCGATCGAAGACCTTTTTACGAAAGGCAGCGGTTTCCGCCTGGACCGCAAAAATGTTGAAATCGATGGCGTGCACATGACCTTGACAATAGCCGGGTTTCCGGTTCAGACCTTTGACGGACTGAACACGGCGACGCTTTTGCTAACTGACATATCGGATCTAGAACTCATGAATGCGCAGATGGCGGATTACGAGAAGCTGTCGGCTTTGAGCCAGCTCGCGTTGGGTGCCGCGCATGAGATTAACAACCCGCTCCAGGGTATAACATCATATCTGGAAATGCTGCGCGACGAAGAGACTGACGTCGAGAATAAAACCCGAACCCAGGCCGTCCTTGATAACGCGTACCGGATATCGGAGACGATCCGCGGTCTTCTGAATTTCGCTCGCCCGACTCCCCCTTCTTTCACAAAGAAAAATCTTAACAAACTGATCATCGAGACGATATCATTCTTGAAACATCAGCCGCTGTTTAAAAAACTGAAGATCGAAAATAATTTGAACGAAGCCCTGCCCACGGTAACAGCCGATGCCAACCAGATGCGCCAGGTTCTCATCAATATTCTCCTTAACGCAGCACAGGCGACGCCGGAAGGAGGGACGATAACGGTGAATACCGCTAAAGTAAAATTCGAGGAATTCGTCGAAATCACCGTTACCGACACGGGCATGGGTATTAAGGAAGAAGATCTTAAAAAAGTATTCGATCCCTTTTTTACGACTAAGAAAGGAACGGGAACCGGCCTGGGATTGAGCATAAGTTTAAGCTATATCAAGAACCATAATGGTGACATTCATATATCAAGCACGGTAAGCAAAGGGACGAGCGTAAGGATCGTTGTACCCGTGCGTCAGAAGGGCCGGGTTCAGGGGGAGGTTATTGAATAATGGCTGAATCGATCATGATCATTGATGATGAAGTCCTCACGTTGAATAACCTGAAGCGGGCATTGACCCGGGAAGGTTATGAAGTATTGATCAGCGATAATGGCGAGAATGGCCTTGCCATCTACCGTGAGCGCCGTCCCAATCTCGTCCTGGTTGATCTTATGCTCCCCGGTATTGACGGCCTTGAAGTGCTGAAGCGCATCAAAGCCATTGACCCGGAAACGGTCGTTATCATGATCACCGCGTACGAGATCCTTGAAAAGGCAGTGCAGGCGATGAAACTGGGCGCTTACGATTATCTGTTAAAACCTTTCAAACTCGTCGATCTGAAGATCGTGATCAGCCGAGCGCTTGAACTTCAGCAGCTCCGGCTGCGCATATCCGAAACGATCGAAACCGAAAAAGGTAAATACTATTTCGGCCGAATTATTGCCAAGAACCAGGCTATGAAAGATACCCTGGAAACCGCGCATAAAATCGCCAGCCTCGACAAAACAACGGTGCTGCTCAAAGGAGAAAGCGGCACTGGAAAGGAATTGCTAGCGCGCGCGATCCATTATAACAGCAAGCGCCTGGATAAGCCATTTGTCGAGATCAACTGCGCGGCGATCCCGGAAACTCTGCTGGAAAGCGAGTTGTTCGGTTATGAACCGGGCGCGTTCACGGACGCTAAAAAACGTAAAATTGGTCTATTGGAAAAAGCGAATATGGGCACTCTGTTCCTTGATGAAATCGCTGACATGAGTCTGCCGGTCCAGGCTAAAGTCCTTAAGGTCCTGGAAGAACAGGTATTTACCAGGCTGGGCGGGACGCAAGAAACTAAATGCAATGTCAGAGTAATCGCCGCCACGAATAAAAATCTTCAACAGGAGATTTCAGCTGGCCGGTTCCGCGAAGATCTGTTTTATCGGCTCAATGTCGTGCCGCTTGAGATACCGCCTTTGCGCGCCCGGACTGAAGATATAATACCGCTAGCGCTTACTTTCATGCAGGATTTCAATCATGAGTTGCACCGGACGTATAAGGGGATAACCGGTCCAGCTGCGATCGCCCTTACCCAGTATTCTTGGCCTGGAAATGTCCGGGAGCTTAAGAATGTTATCGAACGTATCATGAGTCTCAATGATAGCGAAGAAATAAAACCCGAACAGCTGCCCCAGGAAATCCGAGCCTTGAAAGCTGCCAGCGGGTTGGAACCATTGATGCAAAAACAGCAGTCAAGCTTCATGACCCTGGACGAACTGGAGAGAAAGTATATCAAGGAAATATTAACGCATACCCAGGGGAATAAGACAAAAGCAGCGCAGATACTCGGCATCCACAGTACATCATTATTCAGAAAACTGAAGAAACGCAAATAACCCGGTCATAGTTTAAAATTAGAAGTAAAATGCATTTCGCACCATTGCATTATGCATTGAAACATGCATTTTGCAGTAATGAGGGTATATAATTTGCCGAAATTTCGACATTAAAACATGGCATGAATCTTGCAATATGAATGGTTGATGGAGGTTAACAATGGTTAAAATAGCCGAAGATACAAAAAGCAAAGAAAAGAAATATGATCCGTTTATGGAAGCCACTTTGCAATATGAAAAGGCTGCCAATTCACTGGATCTTGAACCCTGGATATATAACCGCTTGAAATATCCAGAGAAAGAACTCACTGTTCATATGACAATTACCCGGGACAGTGGTCTAGTAGAAACTTTTACCGGGTATCGTGTCCAGCATTCCACGATCCGCGGACCGGGTAAAGGCGGAATACGCTACAGCCCTGATGCGTCATTGAGCGAATGCAAAGCGCTCGCTGCCTGGATGACATGGAAATGCGCTGTACTCGACCTTCCGTTAGGCGGGGCAAAAGGCGCGGTTATCTGCAACCCGCCCGATATGTCGGAGAATGAGCTTGAGAAACTAACCAAAGAATTCACGTATGCGATAAAAGATATCATTGGTCCGCACAAAGACGTGCCGGCGCCGGATGTCTATACAAATTCCCAAACCATGGCATGGATCTGCGATGCGTACAGCCGGTATGTCGGGCATTTTGAACCAGCCGTGGTTACCGGGAAACCGCTTGAAATCGGCGGGTCCCGCGGCCGAAGCCAGGCTACAGGTTTGGGCATGTACTACACGCTGCTTGAGGCTTCCAAGTACCTTGATTTGCCGCTTGAAGGCATGCGCGTTGGTCTCATTGGATACGGGAACGTGGGTTCATCGATCGCGCGTTTGCTTAATGACTATGGCTGCCGCATCGTTGCCATAACCGATATATATGGCGGTATCTATAAGAAAAATGGTATCAATATCAAGGATCTGGACGCTTTTGTAAAGAAAACCAAGACCATCAAAGATTTTCCGAACCATGATGCGATAACAAATGAAGACCTACTGAAGTTAGATTGTGAACTGCTCCTCCCCTGCGCTATGGAAGGAATGATCACTACTCAGAATGCTCCATCCATCAAAGCAAAGATCATCTGCGAAGGCGCAAATGGCCCCACGACAACGGAAGCCACTACTATTCTCAGCGACATGGGTGTTTTCATTATCCCTGATATTCTGGCCAATGCCGGCGGGGTTACGGTATCATACCTGGAATGGGTGCAGAACGTTCAGAGCCTTTTCTTTACTGAGGAAGAAGTCAGGGAAAGATGCTGGCAGAAAATGTGCCAGGCATTTGGTGATGTCGTTCGTATAAAGGATAAGTACAAAATCGATATGCGATTGGCCGCTTATACGCTGGCCGTACAGCGAGTGGCCGATTCAGTCAGAATGTTAGGAAAAATCGGCAGAAACTGACAATTTGATTATGTAAAATATACATAAGAAATTTCTTTAAAAGCCCCATGAAACTTTCATGGGGCTTTTGCCATTATGAATGCAGAAAGCTATAGCATATTATACTATGACTGACCTTGACATTTGTTAGTATTTTAATATAATAATAAACAAAAAGGAGTTATCCCAATGGAAATAAAGACTGACGAAGTGCATGGAATTCTCCAAAAATACAGAAACAGGAAGTCAGCATTGCTTGCTGTACTGCAGGATATCCAGGAAAAATACAACTGGTTGCCTGAGCCGGTCTTAAGAATGGTTTCAGAGGAACTATGTGTACCCTTAATCGATATTTATTCTGTTGCAACGTTTTACCGCGCGTTCAGCCTGGTTCCCCGAGGCAGGCATTTGTGCACTGTATGTCTGGGTACCGCCTGCCATGTTCGGGGCGCTCCGACCGTTCTCAGCAGAGTCGAGGATAAACTGGGGATCGAAGCTGGTTGCACGACGAGAGATGAAGAATTTACTTTGGAAACGGTTAATTGCCTTGGTGCGTGTGCGCTTGCTCCTATCGTCGTGATCGACGGCAAATACCACGGGCAGACGACTGTTCACAAAGTTGACACAATCTTTTCCGAAATTAAGAAGGTTAAGCCTGCACAAAAAGCAGCGAAAAAAACAAGGACAAAAACAACAAAAAAAGTCAAAACCCGAACCACAACCAAGAAAAAAAAGTGATACTTAAAGAAATCATAGATATTTTGAACGCTGCAGTGCTCTCAAATCGCGAATCTCTGAACCTGGACATACAGCGTGTCATTGCCTGTGATCTGATGAGCGACGTATTGGCTTTCGGCGATTCCGGAGCGCTTCTGATAACCGGGTTGATTAACACTCAGGTCATCCGTACGTGCGAAATAGCAGGGATCCAGGCGGTCGTCTTTGTACGCGGAAAAAAACCAACGGTAGAAACGGTTAAGATGAGCGAGGATTTTGGCATTACGGTCATGCAGTCAGATTTGTCGACATTTGAGGCATGCGGCCGGCTGTTCGCCCAAGGTTTGGCTTCGGGTTTGACAAAGGTATGAACGAAGGCGAAACAATATTTCACGAGGAGTTTACAGTCCGGGGCGGCGATTTTGCCAACGCGGGCGACGCTTCCTGCAGGATCCGGCGGATCCTCAAAGATATCGGTGTCGACGCCGACATTATTCGGCGCGTAGCGATCGCTTCTTATGAAGCAGAAATGAACGTGGTAATGTACGCAAAATCCGGGATAATGATGCTGGACGTTACATCGGTGCAGATCCTGATCAAAGTCGAGGACCAGGGTCAAGGAATAGAGAATATCGAATTGGCGATGCAACCCGGGTTTTCAACAGCCACGCCGGAGATGCGGGAAATGGGATTTGGCGCCGGCATGGGCTTGCCCAATATCAAAAAGAATTCGGATGTATTTGACATCAAGTCCGAGCTGGGCAGCGGCACCCGGCTTAAGATCATTATCCATTTGAACGGTAAACATGCCTGAGAACAGGATTTATCATTCCATTAAAATAGACGTGCAGCACTGTATCGGCTGCGTTGCCTGCATGAAAGCGTGTCCGACCAAAGCCATCCGTGTCCGAAAGCGACGGGCCATCATAAATTATGACCGCTGCATTGATTGCGGGGAATGCCTGCGCGTGTGCCCTTGTAACGCGGTTGTTTCGCTCACGACATCTGCCGCTGATCTTTCCCGGTTCAAGTACAAAGTGGCATTACCGTCGCCGGTACTGTATTCGCAGTTTGGTCAGAACACCATGCCCAACACTGTACTTGCCGCCCTTGAAGAAACAGGATTTGACCGTGTCTACGATGAAGCGGTAATCTGCGAAATGACTTCGCTTGCCATTGAGGAATATCTGGTGAACCGGAAAGGCGCAGGGCCGACGATTTCCACAACCTGTCCCGTGGTCGTGCGGCTGATACAACGGCTCTTTCCTGATCTTTGCAGTTTGATCGTGCCCATTGAACCACCCAGGGAGATCGCGGCGAAAAATCTGCGCGCCGAAATTTCTAAAAAACTCGATATTCCCGACAATGAGATCGGGATAATCCATATAACGTCGTGCCCGGCTAAAATGGTTTCCATCAATCAACCGGAATCGATGTCGAAGTCTTATTTGAACGGCGCGGTCTCCATCCGTGACATCTTTAACCAAATCATGATGAAGATCAAAAAACCGAGCCTGCATGGTATCATGGATCCTCAGTGGTCGAGCAGCAGCATTGGGATCAACTGGGCGATCACGGGCGGTGAAACGAACTGTTTGAAGACATCCAATACGATCGCCGTCTCCGGTGTATATGATACGATCCGCATCCTGGGCGATGTTGAATCCGGCCGGTTAAAGAAGATCAACTACCTGGAATGCATGATCTGTCCCGACGGTTGCGTGGGCGGACCATTGGCCGTGGAGAACAGGTTCATTGCCAAAAGCAATATAATAAGGTTAATCAGGCATCTCGGCAACCGCCGGGTCGTTGATGCCGGTTACGTCAGGAAACTGTACAAAGACGGGTTTTTCTCATTTGAGCATGCGGTGGCACCCAGGCCTTTCACGCCGCTGGACAACAACCGTGATATGGCGATAAAAAAGTTCAAAATGAAAGAACAGATCATGAAAAAACTGCCGGGCATCAACTGTGGCGTATGTGGTGCGCCTGATTGCGAAACGCTTGCCGAGGATATCGCCAGGGAAGCAGCCCGGCTTGAGGAATGTATTTTTTTAGCTGCCACGTGAAGGGAAGTATAATGGATAATAACGTACTAACGGTCGGATCGATCGTAAAAACTCTGGCGCTCGAGGTGCAGAGCGGCCAGGAATTAATGTTCACTGAGATCAAAGGGGGCTACTCCAGCGACCTCCTGAGCGATGTGATGGCAAACGGGAAAAAGGGCGATATCTGGGTCACCTGCCAGATACATCCCAATATTATCGCCGTCGGCGTGCTTAAAGAGATGGCGGGCATTATTATAACCGGCGGTCGGAAGCCAGATGCCGGCATGGTGGAAAAAGCGCGAACGGAAAAACTGATAGTCATGTGCTCAAGTCTCCCCTCTTTTGAAGTGGCTGGCAAGTTATGGGCAATGGGCGTTGAAGGACCGCGGTGATACTGCGATGGTTTCGCGCCGACCTCCATATCCATACGTGCCTATCTCCATGCAGTGAGATCACCATGTCGCCCAAAAGGATAGTCAAAAAAGCAAAGGCCGATAAACTGGACCTTATTGCCATTTGCGACCACAACTCCGCTGAAAATGTAGCGGCAGTGTTTAAAGCGGCGAAGAAAGATCAACTGAAGATAATAGCCGGCATGGAGATTTCGAGCAGCGAAGAAGTGCATATTTTGGGGCTTTTTGAGTGCCTTGAAGATGTCCTTTCATTGCAGGGAACCGTTTACGCGCAGCTTGCGGAAGGCGAAAATAATCCCGCTGTATTCGGTGATCAGATAATCGCGAACGAACATGATGAAGTTGAAGGCTACAATAACCGGCTGTTGATCGGAGCCACCTTGCTCACGGCCGCGGAAATCGTGGAAAAGATCCACAAGTCAAAAGGCCTTGCCATCGCGTCACATATCGACCGGCCGAGCTACAGCCTATTGAGTCAGCTGGGATTTATCCCGGATGATATTGACCTGGACGCGGTGGAAATATCTCCTCAATCAACGCTTGACGAAGCCACGGAAAAATTTCCGGAAATAAGAAAAATCCCGGCCGTTACGTCATCCGATGCTCACGACCTCGGGGAGATCGGCCGTGCGGTCACTTTGTTCTATCTTGCCGAACCAAGCGTGCCGGAAATAAAAAAGGCTTTAAGGAACCAGGATGGACGAAAATTTACCCTCATCCTTCCCTCTCCCTCGGAGGGAGAGGATTAAGGTGAGGGTGATCATGGTTTTATGGATGATCTTTCCCTGCACGTGCTGGATATCGCCGAAAATTCAATAAGAGCCGGTGCCACTGTGATCGAGATATTGATCGATGAAAATATCAAGAAAAATCTGTTGAGCATCAAGATAAAAGATAATGGCCGCGGCATTGATAAAAACGAACTGAGCAAGGTGCTTGATCCTTTCTATACGACTAAAAAGGGTAAGCGGATCGGCTTGGGATTGGCGCTGCTTGCTCAGTCAGCCCATGAGGCTATGGGTAAATTTGATATAATATCCAAACCAGGAAGGGGCACGGACGTACTGGCCACATTTGTCTATGATCATATCGACCGGAAGCCCCTTGGCGATATGGGTGAAACAGTAATGGCTTTGATCGGCACGCATGCGGATAAGATTGACGTCGTCTATGCGCACAAGGTGAACGACCGGGGTTTTAAGCTCGGCACGAGTAACGTGAAATCCATGCTTGATGGAGTACCGATAATGAATCCTGAAGTCATGGATTTTTTACGGCACAAGCTCCAAAGTGAACTGAAAAAACTGGGAGTTAACCGAAAATGAAATATCCGTTTGAATCCGTGTCGTTATCCGTTTGCATCGGGGTTACAAATGAAAGGAGAACCGTAATATGAAAAAGCTGAAAATCGGCGATCTGGAGAAGATCCGGGATAAAGCCCGGCGGACCACGATCCTCCGGGAAGGCAAAGCCCGGGCGAAAGTTACCGTGCATATGGGTACCTGCGGCATTGCGGCCGGAGCACGGGAAGTCCTGACATCCCTGCTTAAGGAGATCGAAGCGAAAAAGATCGATGATGTTATCGTCACAACGTCTGGTTGTGCGGGCCTGTGCAGTCGCGAGCCCATGGCTACGGTTGAAATTCCGGGCCGGGCACCCGTGAAATACGTTGACCTTAACGCCGAGAAGATAAAGAAAATTTTGCAGAAACATGTGATGAAGGGCATTATCGTCGATGAATGTGCCCTGGCTATAGGTAGCGAAACTACGCACTGATACTGATGGTTGAATGGCCAAGGTTGAGATGCTGGAAATGATGGAATGCAGAAAAGCATTATGACGTTTCTGTTATCTATCCAGCTTCCAAACCTCAACCTTAAAACTATCTTTTAAGGAGGTTGATTTGAAAGGTTATCGGTCACACTTACTCGTCTGTGCGGGAACTGGTTGCGTGGCATGCGGTTCATACGAGATCAGGCAGGAGCTTACGAAGGAAATCACGCGGCGCGGCCTTCAAAACGAAATCGCTGTAATCTCGACCGGCTGTAATGGATTTTGCGAACGGGGTCCGATCGTCGTCGTCCAACCAGAAGGGATATTCTACCAGCGGATGAAAAAAGAGGATATCGCGCATCTGGTTGAAGAACATTTCCTCAAGGGCCGACCGGTGAAAGACCTGATGTACGTGCCGCCGGCAGACACAGTACCTATTCCTAAAATGTCGGATATCGGTTTCTTCAAACACCAGCGTTTGATCGTCCTCAAGAACCGTGGTCGGATCGATCCCGAGAACATTGAGGAATATATCGCGTTCGACGGATACCGGGCGCTGGAAAAAGCCCTCCAAGAATTGACGCCGGAAACCATCATAAAGGATGTCAAAGATTCTGGATTGCGCGGCCGTGGCGGTGCTGGTTTCCCAACGGGTTTGAAGTGGGAGCGCTGCCGCCAGGGATCAAGCAATGGCAAGTATATTGTGTGCAACGGTGATGAAGGTGACCCTGGAGCATTCATGGACCGAAGCGTGCTGGAAGCCGATCCTCATGCCGTTCTGGAAGGCATGATCATCGGAGCCCGCGCGATCGGCGCTCAGAAAGGATATATCTATGTGCGGACAGAATACCCGCTTGCCCTGAAAAGGATCCAGATCGCGATCGAACAGGCACTGGAATACGGTTTGCTTGGGGACGATATCCTGGGAACCGGTTTTAATTTTACGCTTGAATTGACGCGCGGGGCCGGCGCTTTTGTCTCGGGTGAAGAAACATCTCTCCTGGCGGCGATCGAAGGTAAGATCGGCGTACCCAGACAGCGCCCGCCTTTCCCCGTGCAAAAGGGGTTATTCGGCAAACCGACGGTCATCAACAACGTCGAAACCTGGGCTAACATACCGCAGATAATCCTCAAAGGCGCGGCATGGTACTCTGAAATCGGCACCAAAACAAGCAAAGGGACTAAGATCTTCTCGCTGGTGGGCAAAATCAACAATACCGGTCTGGTCGAGGTGCCCATGGGCATCTCGCTGAAGGATATTATCTATGAGATCGGCGGTGGCGTTGCCAAGAACAAGAAATTCAAAGCAGTCCAGACCGGCGGTCCTTCAGGCGGCTGCATTCCGCAGAAAATGCTCAATCTGCCCATCGACTATGAAAGTCTCAAAGAAGTCGGTTCGATCATGGGGTCGGGCGGAATGATCGTGATGGATGAAGACACGTGCATGGTTGACGTGGCTAAATACTTCATGAATTTCTTGCGCGATGAATCATGCGGCAAGTGCCTGTCATGCCGAGAAGGCACTCGGCGTATGTGGGAGATACTTGACAAGATCACCAGGGGTAAAGGTACGCTGGCGGATCTGGCATTGCTGGAAGAACTGGCGCCCGCGGTCAAGGACGCTTCAATGTGCGGGTTGGGACAAACCGCGGCCAATCCGGTACTGTCTACGATCCATTATTTCCGTGATGAATATCTCGCGCATATCCTGAACAAACAGTGCCCGGCAGTGGTATGTAAAAGCATCATCTCCTCCCCCTGCCAGCACACATGTCCGATCGACACCGAAGCTCCCCAGTACATCGCTCATATCGCGCGCGGTGAATTCGACAAAGCGTTTGATATCATATTGAAGGATAACCCTCTGCTTAACGTATGCGGAAGGGTATGCAATCACCCGTGCGAAACAAAATGCCGCGCCGGACAAGGTGGCGAGGCGATCGCGATACGGGCGTTAAAGCGTTTTGCGGCAGCATACGGCAATGGAAAAAAGGCAAGGAAAAATGCCGTTAAAGCCAACGGTATCAAAGTCGCTATCATAGGATCGGGACCATCCGGGCTCATGGCCGCATATCACCTCGCTGGCAAAGGCTACTCGCCCACGATCTTCGAAGCGCTGCCTGTTATTGGCGGCATGCTCGCCGTGGCTATCCCCGAGTACCGTCTGCCCCGTGCCGATCTCAAAAAGGATATCCAGCGCATCATTGACGCTGGCGTGGAGATAAAACTCAATCAGAAACTCGGCACTGATTTTTCAACCGACGACCTGTTCAAACAGGGGTACAAGGCGGTTTATATAGCGATCGGAGCCCATAAGAGCATAAAACTTGGCGTTCCAAATGAAAATGCCAACGGCGTTCTGCCCGGCATGGAGTTTCTGAACGCCGTACACCTTGGCAAGAAAATGCTGGTTGGCAAGCGCATCGGTATTATCGGCGGCGGAAATTCTGCGGTCGATGCGGCACGGGTAGCGCACCGCCTCGCCGGTGTTGAGTCGGTGACGATCATCTATCGCCGGACCCTCGCCGAAATGCCCGCCTACAAAGAAGAAGTCGATGCCGCGCTCGAGGAAGGAATCGACATCAAGTATCTAACCGCCCCGACGAAGGTGATCGTAACAGAAGGCACTATCACCGGAATCGAATGCCAGCGCATGTCACTGGGCGATATCGATGACAGCGGCAGGCGGAGACCCTTGCCGATAAAAGGATCCGATTTTGTCATTGAACTTGATACGGTAATAACGGCGATCAGTGAACAACCTGACCTTTCATGTCTCGGACCCGATCCGGAACTTACCATTTCCCGATGGAATACGCTTGAAGTCAACAAGGAGACGTTCGCAACCAATTTAAACGGTGTCTTCGCTGGCGGAGACGCGATCCGTGGACCAAGCACGGTTATCGAGGCGATGGCCGACGGCAAGAAGGTCGCTGAACTTATCGATCGATATGTCAAGGGCGAGAAGCTGGAATTGAAATATGCCGTGACGCGGCCGTCGATTTATGTCGATCCGGTCGTGCTTACGGAAAAGGAGCAGCTTGAAAGCAAGCGCCAGTCAACGGCAAAACTTGTGCTGGGAAAACGCAGCAAGAATTTCAAGGAGGTCGACCTGGGATTTGATGAAAAACAGGCAATGATCGAAGCAAAACGGTGTTTGAGATGCGACCTGGAGGCAAAAAAGGAAGACGAAAAGGAGCTGAAATGATTCCAATCAAACTGAATGGCCTTGAAGTTCAAGTTGAGGATGGTTCGACCATACTCGACGCGTGCACGTTCTACGGTATCGAAGTCCCTACCCTTTGTCACCGCGAAGGGCTGACTCCTTATGGCGGGTGCCGGCTTTGCCTTGTGGAAATAGGCGATGCTCCCAACTCCCGGCTTGTCAGCTCATGCACCTATCCGGTGGAACAAGGTTTGAAGGTGAGAACCAATACCAAAAGGGTAATCGAAGCACGGAGAATGATGATCGAACTCCTCGTGTCGGTATGCCCGTCTTCAAAGGTGCTGCAGGATCTGGCCTCTAAATTCAATGTCAAGCAGGTGCGGTTCACACCACGCAACGAAAACTGCATCTTGTGCGGTCTGTGCGTTCGTATGTGCAAAGAACAAATGCAATCGGGTGCGATCGGTTTTGTAGAACGGGGTTTCAAGAAGAAGATCGCAACGCCGTTCAACGTCCGATCAGAAGTCTGCCGGCTGTGCGGCGGCTGTATTTACATATGCCCGGCATGCCAACTCCGGTGCCAGGGACCTGATGCTGCAACCGACCTGTGCCACGGCTGTCTTACCCTGGAACCGTCCTGCATCGAAGCGCATGATGATTATCAATGCTGGATGGGCACGACCGGCGATTGCGGTACATGCGAAGGAAGACCAGATCAGATAAAAAAGAGTAAATAACCAGCCTCAGGCTGAAATAAAGGAGATAAAAAATGGGATCATTGCTTAGACCAAATGCCTCAGCAGCAACATTAACTAAGAACAGAACTGAGGACTCGGTTGTACCTTTAAGCGGCATGTGCGTTACTTGCATTGACGGTTGCATCGGTATGTGCGAGATCGGAAAATCGGCATACCGGGGACACGAAGTCATCTACCCGCAGCCTTTTGGAATCCTGACGGCGGCCGCGGAAAAAAATTATCCCGTTGACTATTCGCATTTTAATATCATGGGGACCGCCGTGGGCGCTCACGGTATCGAAGCCGATTCGGATAAGGCTATCTTTCCCAACGTGAATGTCGAAGCCAAGGTTGGACATGATGGCGGTATCAAGCTTCGAATGCCGGTCGTCATACCCGGACTGGGATCGACCAATATCGCGAAGAACAACTGGGATGGCCTGGCGATCGGCGCTGCGATCTCCGGTATCATCCTGACCGTTGGCGAGAACGTCGCTGCCATGGACATGGACTCGGATATCAAGAACGGCCGGGTTCTTAAAGCGCCGGATCTAGAATATCGGGTCAAGACCTACAAGAAATGGCAACGCGACGGGTATGGGACTGTGGTCGTGCAGGCTAACGTCGAAGATACCCGGCTTGCGGTCCAGGAATTCGCGATCCAGAAGCTCGGCGTCGACACGGTCGAGCTCAAATGGGGCCAGGGCGCAAAAGATATCGGCGGCGAAGTAAAGATCAAAGAGCTGAAAAAAGCCCAGGAACTGAGGAAACGCGGCTACATCGTGTTGCCTGACCCGCTCGATCCGGACGTGATTAAAGCTTTTGAACGACGGGCTTTTTCCGAATTTGAAAGGCATTCGCGCGTCGGCATGGTCGAACAAGAGTCATTTGTCAAACGGGTGGAAGAATTGCGCAGCGCTGGCGCCAAATACGTTTTCCTGAAGACCGGCGCTTACCGGCCAGCCGACCTGGCGCGCGCGGTCAAGTACGCTTCGATCGCAAAACTCGACCTGCTCACGGTTGACGGCGCGGGCGGCGGAACGGGCATGAGCCCGTGGCATATGATGAATGAATGGGGTATGCCGCCCGTAGAGATCCACTCCCTGACATATTTCTACGCCGATAAACTCACCAAGAAGGGCGCGTACGTGCCACCGATCGCGTTTGCGGGCGGTATCGCTTTTGAAGATCAGATGTTCAAAGCCCTTGCCCTGGGTGCGCCTTATGCCAAGATCATCGGCATGGCGCGCGGTCCGCTGTGCGCGGCGATGGTGGGAAAGACCATCGGCAAAAGGATCGAAGAAAACGAGGTGCCGGTATTCGTCGAACGCTTTGGAAATAACCGCGAAGAGATCTTTGTTACTGCCTCTGCGCTCAAAAAGGAACTGGGTAAGGATTTCGATGAACTGCCGAGCGGCGCTCTGGGTGTCTACACATACATGGAGCGGCTCAGCCAGGGTTTGAGACAGCTGATGGCCGGCAACCGCAAATTTGCCTTAAGCTATATTACACGCGACGATATCGCGGCGATCACCAAAGATGCTGCCCAGATCTCCAAGATCCCGTACGTGATGGATGTCGACAAAGACGAGGTTGAAAAGATACTGAACAGCTAATAAGGAATCCTGTCTTATTTCACGAGGCTGAAGCCTCTACTCCAATTGGGAGTAGGGCATTTATGCCCGTATCGTGAAGGAGGTGTTTTTCTCATGAAGAAATTTTCAGTCGCCGAGATGGCGCGCCAGCAGGTCCAGGCCGCGGCAAAAGCGATGAATCTTCCCGCATCGACGACCACTATCCTGATGTGTCCCAAACGCATGCTCAGAGTTACATTCCCGATCAAGATGGATGACGGAACGGTGCAGTGTTTCATGGGTTATCGCTGCCAGTATAATGATGCCCGCGGTCCAACCAAAGGCGGCGTGCGCTATCATCCGGATGTCTGCGAAGACGAGGTGATCGCCCTGGCTGCCTGGATGACATGGAAGTGCTCGCTCGTTGACCTTCCCTATGGCGGAGCAAAAGGCGGTGTGATCTGTGACCCGCTTAAGCTGTCCGAGCAGGAACTTGAAAAGATCACGCGGCGCTACACGACCGAGATTATGCCGGTACTTGGTCCTAACAAGGATATACCAGCCCCCGACGTGTTCACCACATCAAAGACCATGGCCTGGATGATGGATACCTTCAGCATGATGACCGGTCATACCGAGCCGGCAGTGGTGACCGGGAAACCCGAGGTCCTGGGCGGTTCCAAGGGCAGGAAAGAAGCCACGGGTCGCGGCGTATCGATCATAACGCGCGAACTTTTCAAAGCCCTGGGCAAATCATTGAAGGATGCCCGCGTGATCATTCAGGGGTTCGGCAACGTGGGAGGTTATGCGGCGTATTTCCTTTCACAAATGGGCGCCAAGATCGTCGCCGTGTCGGATTCTTCGATCGGCCTGCTCGATCCCAATGGATTCAACGTGACGGAGCTGATGGAAGTGGTGGAAAAACACAAACTGCTGGAACCGTACAAGAAAGGCAAAAGGATCGACCGGGATGAGATACTATTCCAGGAAGCCGACCTTTTGATCCCGGCGGCACTGGAAAACCAGATCCGCGGGGATAACGCGGGCCGCGTCAAAGTCAGTATTATTGTTGAAGGTGCCAACGGTCCGACCACGCCTGAAGCCGATGAGATCCTGGATAAAAAGGGTATCTATGTCGCGCCCGATATTCTTGCGAATGCAGGCGGTGTCATCGTCAGCCATTTTGAATGGGTCCAGGCATTGTCAGGCATGTACTGGGAAGAACAGGAAGTAAATGAACGCCTTGAACGCAAACTGGTCAAAACATTCGCCGAAGTTTGGAAAAAAGCCATGACCATGAAAACATCGCTAAGAACTGCCGCTTACGTCGTGGCGCTGGAGCGTGTGGCCGAAGTCTACAAGTACCGGGGGATATTTCCGTAATAGATTTTTAGAACGATTTAAACGACACTAACGATCTTAACGATCCAAACGGTTATTAAAGTATATCTATCATCCTCGCCAGCACCGCCTTGCCGCGGTAATCGGGGAGCAGGATCGGGGATTTCCGCGTCGTTTTTATACCGGCATCATTGATCATTTTTTCATAGGCGGGGACATGAGCCAATGACAATTTGCCTTGGGAAGGATTTTTAAGAAGATACTCGGCGGTCGAGATCCCTGACCGGCGGCCGAATACCAAGCAGTCAAGCGTTGAATTACCCATGAGGCGGTTCTTGCCGTGGACACCGCCCGAAACTTCACCCGCGACCCATAACCGTTCAAGGTTCGTTTTGCCCCAGGGATCGGTCTCTACACCGCCGTTCTGGTAATGAAGCGTCGGGAAAACCAGAACTGGGTCTTTGCGTATGTCAATGTCGAACCGCTTGTACATCCGGTGCATGCCGGGAAAAGCCTTTTCGATCGTGCCGGGACCGTTCTTCGTGTCGATCAGCGGCGTATCAAGCCACACGCCGCGCATGCCCGTGGGCGTCGTGACCCCTTTGTTGCGCACGTAGCATTCACGGATGAACGCTGCCATTTCGACGTCGCGCGGTTCCAGAGGGAAGACGAACGCTTCGCCCTCAATATTCACTGGCTGGGCACCCATGCTTCTCAGTTTTTCGGTCAACAACAGACCGACTATCTGTTGAGGATAGGCGGCGCCGGTTGGGTGGTATTGAACCGTATCGGTATCGCGCAGTTTTGCGCCGGCGCGGTAAGCGAGCACCACGCCATCGGCGGTCGCGCCGTAATGATTGGTCGTCGGAAAACCCCTGATGTGCAGCCGGCCGAAGCCGCCGGTCGCGATGATCGTGGCTTTTGCCTGTACTATCTTATACTGTCCGGTCTCAAGATTATAAAGCACCGCGCCGGTCACGGCGTTGCCGTCGGTCAACAGTTCCACGACTGGATAGAATTCGAGACAAGGTATTTCACGTGATCTGAATTCGTCGCGGATGACCCTGAGTTCTTCCATGCCGGTATAATCCGCGCATGCGTGCATGCGGTTGCGCGACGTGCCGCCGCCGGCCTTTTCAGTAAAGCTGCCATCCGGCTCGCGGTCGATCATGGCGCCGAGATCGCATAGCCAGTCCATGATGACCGGCCCATCTTCGGTCAAAGCCCTGAGCACATCAGGCTTATTGGTAAAGTGTCCGCCGCCGAGCGCGTCCAGAAAGTGGATCGCCGGCGAATCATTAGGCCGGTCTGCGGCCTGGGTGCCGCCTTCCGCCATCATGGAATTGGAATCGCCGTGCCGCAGTTTATTGACCAGCAGGATATTTTCTTTTTTCACGCCTTTGTTGGTCGCCCAAAGGGCGGCCGTTGTTCCGGCCAATCCGCCGCCAATGATCAGAAGGTCGACAGAATAATCCGGCGCCGTGATGTTGATGTCACGTTCGCTTATCAATGGATGTGCTTCCAGCAGGTCGGCGATCTCATTTGGCGCCATATCTCCCTTGTTCACACCGATCGTGATCGCGCGCTTGCCGCCGGGTGCAAAATCGGGATGAACCTTGAGTACATCATCGCGTTCTGCCATGGTCATCGCTTTGGGCGTGTAATCCCTGCGCTTGGAACGCGTCAGGTTAACGGCCTCGATCATTTTCCGCATGTATTCCGGGTAACCGCCGATGAATTTGAGTTCTGCCATTGCTCCTCCCTATGCCTTTTCGATATCCCGTGAAGTGTACATTTTCGTCAGCTCTTCCTTGCTCGCGTTCATCAGTTTTTCGAAATCCTTGTCGTATTTCTTGTCATTGATCTCATTCACCCGGATTTTGAGGGAGGGCGGTGCTGGTCTTTGATATTTGCCGTGCAATCGTCGTGCCAGCTGCGCGTAATTGTACTGCGCAAGCTCGGCCGGACACCGGATCGTACACAATCCGCACTGGATGCAGTCGAACGATATCTCTGCCATGCGTTCGACATCGCCGCGCTTACCACAGGCGATGTATTCCATGACATCGATATCCTGCGGACATGCCTTGGTGCAGGCATTGCACCCCAGACAGCGGATGATCTCCGGGTAAGTCTGCATGAACGCGTCGATAGTCGGTGTCAGCTTGGCGATATCGTAGTTGGTGCGTTCAGCCGGTGTAAACGGGATCTGGGTCAGATACATGCCGTCTTCAACTCGGGTTTGGCAGGCCATGGCTGTTTTGAGTCGGTAATCGCCTTCGATCCGGTACACGGTCGAACATGCCCCGCAGAACCCGGCGCGGCATCCGCAGGCGCGAATGAACCGGAGCCCGGTGAATTCCATCGCCTGCATGATGGTCAGTCCCGCCGGCACCTGATGTTTTCGGCCCAGGATCGAGATCGTTACCCAGTGTTGAATGTCTTTGGCATCGATGCCGGTGACAACAGACCGGTTTGATGCGGCAATCTCATCCATTATATTAATATTCTCTGACATTTAATAGCCTCCTTTAAAATATGGAAATTCGTTTATTGGTTTAGACGCTTGATACATCAATTTATTATACAAAAAATGAGTGAAAAGTCAACTACAATATTGACAGGAAACTGAAATTCGGTATAATAATCCCATGAAAAACAAGCACATTTTAGCATTAATCTCTTTCTTGATATTGGTAATAATGTCGGTGATGTGCGGTCAGGAAACGACCACGCCCGATTCTGCAGCAAGCAGCTTCGAGTCAAGCGTTGTCACCGATGATTATGTCCTGATGCCTGGTGACAGCGTTATCATCACAATATCCGGCGTAACCACCTATTCCTATATAACCGGCATTACTTATGACGGAAAAGCGACCATTAATATGCCCGTCACCACCGTCCTGACCCCTCAAGGCGTATATGAAGCCAGGCACGATATCGTGGAGGCGGTCCCGGTATACCGGCTGAGCTTAAAAGCCGCCCGGGATTCTCTGAAAACCGTGTTTCGGAAATATTACCGCAATATTAATGTCGATATAACACTATTAGGCATGCGTAGATTCGCCGTGATAGTCGTTGGGGAAGTAAAGTACCCAGGCATTATGCGAGCGACACCGGTAGACCGCGTGTCCACCGTGATCGCATACGCCGGCGGCACGACCACTCTTGGAACGCGTTCCAAGATCGAACTCAAGCGCAACGGCGCGCTGCATCGGACCGTCAATCTTGAAAAATTCGATAAAACCGGAGACGGCAGTTTCAATCCTTATGTTCAGGATGCCGATATCATATTCATACCGAAAATGCTGAAATCGGTCATTGTCAAGGGCGCGGTCTTTGGAAAGCGCGGATATGAATTGAGAGTTTCACAATTAACCGCCGCCATGGAGCGCACTAGTGAAGGTCTCTACGAATTGAATGAAGGCGAACGGGTTTCGGATTTTATCACCAAAGCCGGCGGTCTGACCCCGTGGGCCGATCACAAGAACGCGTACGTGGAACGGACGGGCGGTCGTATACCCATCGATCTCACCGCCGTGCTGTCGGACGAAGCGAGCCCGACGAACGTCGAACTCCAGGACAATGACGTCATCGTTATCCCGTCGATCAACGCGATCGTATACGTCCAGGGGCAGGTCGTCACTCCGTCGGCTTTCCCCTACCAGCCAAACCTCAAAGCCAGCGATTACATCGGGTTGGCCGGAGGCCCCCTTGATGACGCGAATTATTCCGGCGCTTTTGTTGTCCGCGGCAAGAAACGGATCTCCGTGCGTAAAGACCCGGTGATCGAGCAGGGCGACCGGATCTACGTGCCGCGCCAGATCTTTAAATTCTGGCAGGATTACGTGGCGATCACTTCGGTCGCGGCATCATTGTTGATATCATACCTTACATTGCGGACTGTGAAATAATATCCTTATACACAGAGCTTCTCTGAAAGGAGGCTTCGTGACGGTATTATCCTTTGTTTTCAGCTTGATTTCAGCAACCGCGGAGAAGGTCACTGCGCCAGTGCAAATTTTCAATGTTAGCCGTCTTAATGTGCTGGCGGCTTTGATCTTTTACGGACTGTTACTGCTATATTTCATTTATCGCGCGCGAAAAGGAAAGGAAATGTTCGTGCGCAGGATCGCGGGGCTTGACGCCGTCGAAGAAGCGGTGGGTCGGGCGACCGAAATGGGTAAGCCAATACTCTACGTACCCGGTCTGGCCACGATCGATACTGTGGCAACCATCGCATCGATGAACATCCTCTCGCAGGTCGCCAAAAAAACGGCGGCCTACGGCACTGTCCTGCTTGTGCCAAACCGTGATCCGGTGGTTTACACCGTAGCAAGGGAAGTCGTCAAAGAAGCCTACGCTGATGCCGGACGACCCGACGCGTTCAACCAGGACCATGTTTACTTCATCACTCAGGACCAGTTCGGCTATACCTCGGCGGTGTGCGGCACTATGGTTAGGGACAAACCGGCGACGAACTTTTTCCTGGGCCAGTTCTGGGCTGAATCACTGGTTCTGGCCGAGACAGGCGCGACCACCGGCGCCATCCAGATCGCCGGCACGGATTCGATCTTCCAGCTGCCGTTCTTCATTGTAGCTTGCGATTATACCCTGATCGGTGAAGAACTTTACGCGGCATCGGCATACCTTTCCAGGGAACCGCTCCTGCTGGGTTCGTTAAAGGGGCAGGACTGGGGAAAAATGATCATTCTGGGTATTCTGGTCCTGACCAGCATTATCGCGCTTCTGGGATTCGACAAGGTCGTTTCCCTTTTCAGTATCGGTTGATCTGCGGTCGCCGCAAAAACGCTGATCGACATGGCTAATTAATCTAAGGAGACATATTATGAAAAAGACGATCCCGCTAGTAATCTGTATCGTGATGGGTTTTTTGATGATCATACAGTTTTTTGTCGCTCATCCGGTAAGTACCGCGTTCAATGAAACGGTCACGAGATACGTTATCGTTGTTTCCGCATTCGCCATTATTCTCGGCATTGGTAGTCTCGTCAATCATCATACTGAACGGATAAAGCGAAGAAATTCGGGATGGCCTTTCAGTATCGCCACTCTGACCGGATTGGCGTTTATGAGCATCCTCGGGTTGTTTTTCGGGATAAAAAAGGGCACTCTTTTCATGGATTGTTACACAAACCTGATTCTGCCCCTGGGATCTTCCATGTTCGCGATCCTGGCTTTTTACATGGCCTCGGCCGCTTACCGGGCTTTCCGCGCGAAGACGACCGAAGCCACGCTTCTCCTTGTCGCCGCATTCATCGTCATGCTGGGCAGCGTGCCTTTCGGCTATTTCATCTGGAACAAGATACCCGAGATATCCGAGTGGCTATTGAAATACCCCAATGTCGCGGCTAAGCGCGGTATCATGTTCGGCGTCGCTCTGGGCGTAGTTTCCACCGCCTTTAAGATTATGCTGGGGATCGAGCGCTCGTGGCTCGGAGGAGGCAAACAATGAAGCCCCTAACGGGACAACCAGTTATCCCCCCCCACCCTAACCCTCCCCCTCGAGGGGGGAGGAAAAAAGAGGGGGTGAGATTAATGAAGCCCCTAACGGGACAACCAGTTATTAATTATTGCTGCGCAATTGGGAAATTAATGAAGCCCCTAACGGGACAACCAGCGTTTATTATCGCTTCGCCATCGGAGGATCTATTCCCTCGATGCACTTGTCAGTGCATAAGCCTCGGGACGCGGAATTTCCCCGATGAATCTCATTTCAGGTCTGGGGGAAATTCGCGGAAGCCCCTAACGGGACAACCAGCGTTTATTATCGCTTCGCCATCGGAGGATCTATGAAGTTTGGTGAACGGATCGCCAAAATACCCCGGCAGATCATTTTTTTGCTGATCGCCGCCGCCGTTCTTTTGCCGTTGATCATCCCCGTCGGCCTGATGATCAATGTGACACCCCAGACAAAAAAGATCTACGATGCGATAGAACAGCTCGACTCGACCTCCAAACCAGTCCTCATTTCGTGCGATTTTGACCCCCAGACAATGCCTGAGATCTATCCCATGCTCTTGGGTGTGCTGAGTCAATGTTTTTCCAGAAACGTGAAAGTATTAGTAATGGCACTATGGCCCCAGGGCGCGGGCATGGCTGAGCTGGGCATCAACGAAACGAACGCCTTGTTCAATAAAAAGTATGGTGAGGATTATGTTTTCCTCGGTTACAAAGCCGGCGGTGCAGCTGTAATCATTGGTTTGGGTGATCGAATTAAGAACGTATTTCCATTGGACTATTATAATCGGCCGCTGGATTCCATACCACTGACTTCAAATCTTATTAACTATGATGACCTCAGCCTGGTAATAAGCCTTTCTACAGGTGAACCGGGATTCAGACAGTGGCTATATTATGGCCAATCAAAATTCGGCATGAAAGTGGCAACCGGTGTTACTGCCGTATCTGCAGCCGACGCATTTCCCTATTTGAACAGCGGCCAGCTCATCGGTATGTTCGGTGGCATGAAAGGCGCGGCTGAGTACGAAACCATGCTTGCCAAGAACGGCTACCGAATGCCCAACCAGAATGCAACCAAGGCGATGGACGCCCAATCTCTCGGCCATTTGTTCATAATACTGTTCATCATAGTCGGTAATGTCGGATTTTTTCTGATGAGGAGGCAGAAATGAACATAGCAACGAGTCCCTGGGTATGGCTATCGGCGTTTCTGACACTCAGCATCTTTTCATTTCTCTACCGTGATAATCCTTTCTACCGCTTTGCCGAACACCTCTTTGTCGGTTTGTCAGCCGGTTACCTGATCGCCCTATCATACCACAACACGGTTTTCCCCAACCTTGTCGTACCCCTGTTCCAGCAAGGAAAACTCTGGTTTATTATTCCCCTGGCCCTGGGCCTGCTCTACATAACGCGCTTTATCCCGCGGATCGGTTTTTTGGTCCGCATCCCCATCGCGTTCATCATGGGCTGGGGTTCTGGAGTGGCGATCCCCGCTTATTTACAGACCGATATCATCAAACAGATCCAGGGAACGATCCTGATCCGGTCAAGTTTTATTCGGTGGGACACCGCGCTTTGGACGATCATGGTATTCCTTGGCACCGCCGCTACTTTGATTTATTTCTTCTTCAGTCGCGAACGCAAGGGCATTTTTAAAGTCGCTTCTAATACCGGTATTATATTTCTTATGCTCGGCTTCGGTGCGAGTTTCGGCTATACGGTGATGGCGCGGATCAGCCTTCTGATCGGAAGGCTGCAGTTCCTGCTCGGGGATTGGCTGGGGATCATAAAATAAAAAGGAGTTTATTTGGTTTGTCTGGTCTTTTTGGTCTAAGCCAAATGACATGATGCCTGTCATCCTGAACGCAGCGCCATGGTCCACCAAGACGTGTGGTGGGAAGGATCTAAGATTCTTCGAGTTTCTACGAAACTCTCAGAACGACAGTGACATATGCTAAATAGACTGGCGAGACAAGCTATATTAGTTTTCTTATCTTCTTCACCAACGGCAAGGCACCGGAGTATTTGCCGATGGGAATAATATAAAACCCGTCAACTAGATCTTTTATCTTCTGGGCAGTTTCAAAGAGCAGTTCTGTTTCATCTTTTTCCTCAATGTATTTAATATAATTATAAGGGATGCCCAGGAATTTCATCAGAGAAAAAGCCCTTTTCTTCGTATACAGGAAGGAAAGACCGGCGATTATCTTTGCCTTAATATAGCGCGATCGGAATTCTCTCAGGATTTTAACGAAATTATCGGGATCAAAAACCGGCTGCGTAAAGAAAACCTCTGCCCCGCTATGATACTTTTCGCTTACCTTTAGGAATTCGCCTTGAAGGTTCGGAACATTGGGATTGAAACCCGCGCATAAGCAAAAATCGAGTGGCTGGATCGCCCGGCGCGCCGAAGTGATCCCGTTCCTCAGATTGTTCGCGATTTCCAGCAGTTTCGCGCCATTAAGATCGAACATACTCCGGCCTTCGACCGGGCTGTCGCCGGTAACACAAAGGATGTTCTGAATACCCAGAGCATGAGCGCCCAACAGCTGGCTTTCAAAGATCAGTAAAGTGTAGTGGCGCGCTACAAAGTGCGGTATGGTTTCGACTTGAAGTTTATCTTGAATGATATGCCCAAAACACAGGGAATCCGGGCGCAATTTGCCCAATGGATTGGATGGAATGTTAATTGCGTCAATATGCTCCTTTAGCGGCTCGAGTTCGGTAATCATGGTTCGGGTGTCGGTGCTGACCGGAAGCAGAACTTCAAGGGTGATTATTTTGCTTTTCTGTATTTTATCGCGCAGCATTGTGCTCGCCTTTTATCCGCGGGTCGATCCTGCCCGCTATCCCTTCATCACCTTCTGGATTTTTCCAACGATCTTCAACCCTGCCATTGCGCTTTTCGCTGCGCCAAAAGCGCCGATCTGCCTGGCATAGGCATCGCTCACATTGGGTCCGCCAATAATTACCTTGATCTTCAATCTATTCCTGCGCAACTCTTCGATCACGCGTGCCATTTCCGGCATCGTGGTCGTGAGCAATGCGCTCAGTCCCAAAGCGCACGGCCGATGCTGCCTGACCGCGCTGATTATCCTGTCTGCGGTGACATCTTTTCCCAAATCAATGACTTTGTAGCCTGCCGATTCGAATACCATAGCCGCGATATTCTTGCCGATGTCGTGAATATCGCCCTTTACTGTCGCCAGTACTATAGAATGTTTGAACGCTGTCTTCGGCAGCGACTTTTTCACCACATCCAGTGCGCGCTTGGCGGCATCGGCGGACCGCAAAAGGTCGGGAACAAAAAATATTCCCTTTTCATAACGATCGCCTACCGTTTGCAGCGCCTTGATCACGTGCTCATCGATTATCTCCCTGGACTTAACTCCTCGTTTGATAAGATCTTTGACCTGCCTGATCGATTCTGCACCATCGCCTTCGACTACCGCCGTGATCAGCGATCGGCCCGCAATACTTGCCGCCGTCTGGCCAACCGTTTGTCGCGCGACCAGTCTTCCCTTTGTTATCGATTCAGTCACGTCGGTCAGCCGGGGTACGGCGTTGATATATTTAATCGCATTGCCGCCGATCAGGGCTTGAACTGCGATCACCGTGTTCATAACGGGCTCATTTTCCGTGTTCAGAATCAAGAAATCAATACCGCTCCGGATGGCTTCATGAGCCATGACCGCGTTAAGCCAGTGTCTCCGGGGCAGGCCAAAAGAGATATTGGATATTCCGAGAATAGTCTTCAGTCTCCGCCGTGATAACACCTGGACCGTATGCAGGGTATGCTTTACCTGAACCGGGTCGGTTGCCAATGAAAACACCAGCGGATCAAAGATCACGTCTTCCCGTCTAAAACCGTTTTGCAGGGCGATCTTCAGTGCCAACCGCACATTTTTCATGCGTTCAGAGTGGGTTTTAGGGATCGTAGTACCAACCAGTGAAATAACGGCTTTGAATCCGTAGTACCTGAGCATGGGCAACCATAAACGCAGTTCTTTTTCACGGGCCGGGACCGAATTGAAAACACCGATACCCGGATACCTGGAAATCACCGCTCGAGCTGCTGCGTAATCCTGAGTGTCGATGAAAAGTGGTAGGGATGAGGCAGCTGACACCGCGTAGACCGCTTCTTGAAGATTTTCCTTTTCATTGCCGCCGGCAATGAACGCGTTGACATCGAGAGCCGCGGCACCGGTCCCTTCCTGGGCGGCCGCCTCAGCTCCATATATCTTGAAATCACGATGCGCAATGCTCTCTCGCAGCGACTTGCGACCCGAGGGATTCAGCCGTTCGCCAACGATATATGTTTTACCATCTTCGAAACTGACTGATGCGCGCGCCGAACACAGCGCGAATCGTTTACGAATCCCGATTCTTGGCGTCAACCCGACGGCACAGCGGTCTTTGATCTTTTTTATGTAATCGGGATCCGTGCCGCAACAACCGCCGATAACACGGGCACCGGCGCGGATGTAGCGCTCGCAATAAGATGCCAGTTTGCCGCCGCTCAACGTTTGTTTGACCTTATTGCCGACGATGCGCACGCGTCCGGCGTTAGGTTTAGCCATAAGCGGTACGTCGGTATAGTGCCTCATTTTTTCAAGCGCGCACAGAAGCGTATCCGGCGCTGTGCAGTTAATTCCGATCGCCGCGGCACCGAGTCCGTCAAAGAGTACGGCGAATGATTCCGGCGATTCACCCATGACAGTATGACCGTTTTCTTCAAGGCTGATGCTGATCAGGATGTATTTGAAGTAATTACGGGCGGCGATAAAAGCGGCTTTCGCCTCGACCAGTGAAGTGAAGGTCTCGAGACAGACCGTATCCAAGCCGCATGATCGATAGATCGCGAACAACTCGCAATAGCGGGTAATGGTTTTTTCAAAAGAGATCTTTCCGTAGGGCACCAACAACTCTCCGAATGGCGATACATCGGCGACGACCGCCGCCCTGGTGCCGGCGGCCGTACGGGCAATGCTGACACCGGCTGCGATCACTTTGCGCAAAACCGGCATCGCGTAGTAACCCTGGTGCGCGCTGAAAGTATTGGTCAGGATCATCTGGGAACCGGCGGCCACATATGCGGCATGCAGGCTGCGCACGGCCCCGGGACGGCGCAGGTTCAGAATTGAAGGCGATTCGCCGGGTTTTAGCCCTTGGGCAAGCAAATTTGTGCCCATCGCGCCGTCAAAAATGAGCACTTTTTGCGTTTTTAACAGTCCCGATGCCGTTGCCATGGCATTAATTCTATGCCTTTTTTCCTCCAAGTCAATGGTGCCGCCCTCGGAGATGAGTAGACTTAATGCTCCCTAAAAACAGTGACTGCTCATTGATAACGCGATATCTTCCGATATTGACATACGGGCGTTTTTGGTTATATTTTATTGTGCCCACAGAGGACAGAGGTTGTAAGGACAAAAAATTCACTACCATCATACTGGCCGCCGGTGCCGGCAAAAGAATGTTCTCCCCGGTTCCCAAGATCCTCCATACAATTCTCGGTAAACCGATCATCGAATTCGTCGTTGAAATCGCCGAACGGATCGGCAGTGACCAGATCGTGCTTGTCGTCGGAAAACAAAAAAGTGAGGTTTCAAAGATCATTGGCAAACGCGTGACTTACGCTGTCCAACCAGTACCTTTAGGCACTGGTGATGCCGCGAGAATCGGACTGGCGCACGCGCGCCAGAGATCGGTCTTGATCCTATCAGGTGACGCTCCGGGCATCAAACCCGATACGCTGTGCCAGATGATATCGTTCCACGATCTTAAAAAAGCAGCGCTGACCGTGCTGACCTGCGCTTTAAACGACCCCGGCAGGTACGGGCGGATCGTGCGCGATCGTCGCAACCGGTTAAAAGAGATCGTTGAGCACAGTGACGCCACGCTAGTTCAAAAAAGGATCAGGGAGATAAACAGCGGCATGTACTTCGGACAGAAATCCGCGATGGCACGGGCAGTGGCTATGCTTACCGACCGCAACCGGCAGGCTGAATTCTACCTTACCGATATTGTCCGGCGCCTGATTGCGGCAGGGAAAACCGTGGTCGGTTACAAAACCGAGAATGAAGAAGAGATCCACGGCATCAACTCGCGTGTCGACATGGCGCGCCTGCGCGGTTACATCAAGCAGCGCTGGTTCGAGGAACTGATGCAACGTGGAGTTCACATCGAGGATCCGGATACGACTCAGATCGACCTGAGTGTCAAGATCGGGAGATTTGTCCACATCAGGCCGTACACTATGCTCGAAGGCACCACGGTTATCGCGAACCATGCCGTCATTGGACCGTATGTTTGGATAAAAAACGACAAGCGCATGCCGTTTAAGGGACAAAATGGTCGGTCACGGCGTCACGGTTCATGAACGAAATAACGCGCCACGCGAAATTTTGCGGTCGGATGCTCAAATTTAACGGCGGGAAGGCGGGGCTCTATATCCTCATCGCCGTCCTGCTGCTGTTTTCATTATCCGTGGTCGTCGTACGCCAAAACCGGGAATCCCCGGAGGATACATTTAAGAAAAACAGCCAGTTACGGATCGAGGTTCTCAATGGATGCGGGATCGAACGGCTTGCCCTTAAGGTTACCGATATACTGCGTGAACAGGGTTTCAATGTCGTGAAGATCGGCAATACCAGCGGCGAAGCCCACCAGGAAACGGTCGTCATCGAGCGCAGCAGCGAGAACATGGAACACGCGAAGTACTTCAGCCGCCGTATTGGCTGCGCTAATACCGGCAAAGACGTGGACCCGGTGCTCTATATCGATATAACGCTGATCCTGGGTCAGGATTATCAAAAATTATTCCCCGATGTCGCCAAAAAGTTCTAAGAAAGCAGCACCCACACAGGCGCTGGACCTGGCGAAAAAGCTGGCGGCCCTGCTGGCCGACAAAAAGGGCAGCCGGATCGTCATCTTCGATCTCAGAACGATATCGCCGATAACGGATTATTTCGTGATCGTTGACGGCTTGTCCGTTGTTCATAACCGAACGCTTGCCGATCATTTGATCAGCTGCGAGAAACCGGACCATATCGAAGGTATGGATTCCGGATCATGGGTTCTGCTCGATTACATCGATGTTGTCGTCCACATCTTTTTGGCCGAGACGCGGGTGTTCTATGGGCTTGAAAGATTATGGGGCGATGCCCCGCATATTGCGATCGAAGATGATTAGGGACGAAATAAAAAAGGTCCTCGAACAGGTGGTGGCCGGCGAAGAGTTTTTCATCGATTACGTTCCCAAGGGTAAAGCGGGCGATGTGTCCACTAACGTCGCCATGAAGATCGCGGCGCGCGATGGCGGCGATCCGATGCAGGTAGCGCAGTCGATCGCATCCCGTATCCAACAAGGAAATGATGCTATTATCGAACGAGTCATCGTCTACCCTCCCGGGTATATCAATATGACCTTAACCGCCGATTACCTGATCAAATGTTTTCGGGAAAGTGACCGTGCCCAGACCCGCGGCCAGCGTTTAAAAGTTTTAGTCGAGTTCGTCAGCGCAAACCCGACCGGACCGATCAACATCGTGAGCGCCCGGGCAGCCGCTTTTGGCGATTCTCTGATCAAGATCCTCAACGCGTTCGCCTTCGACGCCCAGGCAGAGTACTATGTCAATGACAGCGGCCGACAGATCGAGCTGCTTGCCGTCAGCGTCGAACAGCGAATGATGGAACTTGCGGGTAAGCCTATGCAGATACCGGATGACGGATATCACGGGACCTACCTTATTGATGTGGCGAAACAGGCCGTAGAAAAAGGACTGACGCAGCACGATGACATCAAAAAATTCGCCCTTGAGTACTTTGTGGAGAACCACCAGCATACCCTGCGTTCGTTCGGGGTCACGTTCGACTACTGGAAACGTGAATCGGTGGTTCGTGAGCATGGAGCCGTAGAACAGGTCTTAAAATCCCTGAAAGACAAGGATCTGACCTTTGAACAGGAAGGAGCGCTGTATTTCAGGTCGACCAAGTTTGAGGATAAGCGCGACCGGGTGATCGTCACCAGCGATGGCCGTTACACCTACCTCCTTCCCGATATCGCTTATCATCTGGACAAGATCAAACGCGGTTACGACCGGCTGATCACGGTGCTGGGACCGGATCATGCAGGCCAAGTGCCCAGCTTGATCGGCGGGATCCAGGCTTTTGGCCACCCGCGCGACATCCTGAAGGTGATTATTGTCCAGCAAGTAAAGCTGAAAAAAGACGGGATCGCCGTGACGATGTCAAAACGGGCTGGGACGTTCACTGCTCTGAACGAGCTGCTGGAGAAGATCCCAACCGACGTTGCCCGGTTCTTTTTCCTCATGCGTTCCTGCTCGCAGCATCTTGATTTTGACCTGGACCTGGCAATGAAGGATTCTGAGGAAAATCCGGTCTATTATGTCCAGTACGCCCACGCGCGTATCCAGAGCATAATCGCGCATGCCGAAAAGAGATCTACTTCGCTTGCTGCCGATGTCGATCTCTCGGTACTGCGGGAAACCGAGGAAATGGCATTGATTAAACATGCCGTTAGATTCCCCGAGATAATCGAGGACGCGGTACGCAATCTCGATCCTTACCCCATCACTTATTATCTTATCGAATTAGCTCGTTTGTTTCACGCTTTTTACCAAAAACATCGTGTGGTCTGCGATGAAGAGAGCCTGGCCCAGGCCCGTCTTTATCTGGTGCAACGCACGGCACTGGTGATAAAGAAGGGGCTCGAGCTGCTTGGTGTTTCATGTCCGGATCACATGTAAGGCAGTCAAAAAAGGAGATCACTGATGAATCTTACAAGTCTTCTTACGAAAGACCGTATCAATCTGGATCTTAAACCAGGCAAAAAAGATGACGTGATAAAAGACCTGGTATATTCGATAAAAAAAGCAGCCGATGCGGAACTGATAGTCTCCACGCTGCTGAAGCGCGAAGAACTTGGCTCGACCGGTATCGGCAAAGGGATCGCGATCCCCCACTGCCGGTCCCTGGTTGTCGATAAACTTGAGATATCGATCGGCCGAACTACTAAGCCGATCAATTATAACGCTATCGATAAAAAAGGAGTGTCCCTGCTGTTCCTTATCATCGCGCCGCCCCAGGACCCTGGGAACCAGTACCTCTTGACACTAGGTAAGGTTGTGCAGATCGCCAAGGAAATAACGAAGAACAACCTTATCTATAAACCCGCCACGCAGGAGGAATTTATAACGATGATCAACACCATCGAGAAAGACATCGGCAATAGGAGGTAGCATGTCGCACGTCACCGAGATGCACTTGAAATTGCTCTTTGATCTGGATAACCTGATCGCGGATATGGATGAACCGGCGTATAAAAAAATCGGGTTCAAGATCGAAGACGAAGCCAGTGTAACTCTCATTGAAACGAGAAATGAAATACTGAAAAAGATCCCGCGAGAACTAGCGGAGACTTATGAACGCTTGAAAAAACGCTACTCACGGGCTATCGCGCCGGTTGAGAACGGGTTTTGTTTCGGTTGTTTTCAGAAACTACCCACTGAGATGACCACCAAGAGGGATGAGATCCTGAATTGCCCTAATTGTGGTCGGATATTATACTGGCGAAAAAAGTAGCCATAACCTGCGGTCTTTTACGATAAGGACCGTAACCCATGGATAAAAACAGTTCCATCGTCGTACTCGTCGTATTGTTTTTCATGATCTTCAGCGTGGTCACCTTGAGGAACCGGGCCCTTATTGACTGGGATGAAGGCGTGTTTGCCGTACAGGCTCAATGGCTGGCGCACGGTTTTACCGCGGGTAAACCTTTTAATTTCCAAACCCCTCCCCTGTTCCAGGCTATCATCGCCATCTTTTTCCTGATCTTTTTCGATCATGGCTGGGTTCTGCCGTTACTGTCGATCTTATCATCAGGCGTGACCATAATCGTTCTTTATCATTTCACCCGGCGTTTATTCGACGGCATGACCGGTCTTTTTGCCGTGTTGTTGTTCATAACGACCGAGTATTTCCTTTTTTTCTCCAGATCCGGCCTCAGCGACGCCTTTTTCCTGCTCGTTTTTCTTACGGGCATGTTCTTTTTTTATCTGGGAATCACTGGTAATGATAACCGTTCGCTATTGATCGCCGGCGCGTGCTCGGTACTTGCCCTTTACACTAAATATTCAGGCTTCCTGCTGCCCCTGGTGTTCCTGATCATCGGTCTTAAATACCGAAAGACAGTGTCCTGGCGCTGGTGCCTATTCACCGTGATAATACCATTTGTATTATTTTTACCGTATGCCATCGTTTTTTTCAAAGCCGTATCGCTGCCGGGCATCTTTACCCGCCATGTTGCGGTTACCGGCATCCATCACCTGCAATTCCTGTATTATATAATGCGCTTTTCCACTGTACCTGCCGTCCTGGTCGTTATCGGTGCGCTGATCTATGCAGCACGACCAGCGCAGGGTTCTATCCGTCTGGATATCTTAAGAGAAAGCGCGATATGGCTTGGGATCCCGGCATTGATCGTGCTGATATTGGTAGGCTTCTACTATCCATACTTTCGCCTGGCATATCCTTTGGTCCCGATCATCTGCATGGCTGCAGCTTTTGTTCTGAACTCGGCAGGCCGTTTCAAATTCTACGGTCTTGCGCTTTGCCTGGCGGTCGCGGTCGTATCCGGTTACTCGACCTTGTCGTACAGTTCCGCAGTCCCGCGCCAGATCGCCGCCAAGGTAAATCAAGAAAGCAATCTGCAAAATGCTCGTTACGTGTACGTTATCACTCCTCCCAATGTCTATTTTTATATCAAGGGAACGATCCTGGTGCCGGAGACCAATCCTTCGACAAAAATATCAGCTCTTGCTGAGATCTATCGAAAAAACAATATGATAATGCACTACGATGATAACGAGCTTGACAGCGAAAATAAACTTGTCATTCTGTATTCCACCGTCTGTTCCATGATGAACATGGATGAGATAACTGAGCGTTTTGGCGCACGCCTTGTTGATTCTGTAGAATTCAAGGACGATCCAGTTTACTACCAGGATATCTTTAATCCTTTAAGAAACGAACGTCAGATTTATGAGTTGTTTGTCGTTGACCTGGAAAAGATAAAGCCCGGGGATCGACAGATGCTTTGGGACTTGGCCTTTAAGCCTCAGGTTGATGTTGTCAGGCTGGACCGCCCGTAGTTCATTGTTCCTCGTCGTCCATTGAATATTCAACGAGCAGGATCTGGTTTTTGCCCGAGGAATCAGCATATTTCGCGAACCGGTGCGGGAATTCCTTTTCGATCCAGAAATAGAATTTCATTTTTACGAAGATCACGCGCGGCATCATCATGACTTTCCAGCAGGAAAGTTCACCCACGGGCGTGTCGATAACCTCGGCGCCAATGACCGACAGGTCCGCGTTGATGACCATGAATTCGGGCACGTTGAGCCGAATCCGGTGCTTAAAATCTTTTGTGTAATTGAATCCCCTAAGCACAAAATCCAGAGTGTGGCGGTCAAAAATGGGGCCTTTTTCTTCATAGCTCGTCTTTCTGCCCTTGAAATTCACCATGAATTTGTTGCGTCGTTCAATACTTAACTCCCATTTACCCTTTACAAGTTTGTAAACATAAAGCGTCCGGAAATCAACCGTATCGATTATGACATCGATGAGACGATCGGAGACATAGCGCACGCGGTACCCGACGCTGTCCTTGTTAAGCGTCACCGTCAGTGTGCCCAGCTTGCCCTTGTCATTTGTCTGGTAGATAAAGGATTCGTGGGATGGTATCATCAAGCTGATGAGAAAAAAAAGCATGATCTATCGCTTATTTCGCAACAGCTTTTCGACGATACCGACCAGGTCCATTATGTCGTCGATCTCGAAGTCAGCGCCGGAATGGATCGTACCAAAGGTATCTCCATACCGAGCAAACACTGTTCTCATGCCGATGAGCTTGGCGCCCGTAATGTCTCGTTCCGCCCAGTCGCCGACCATGATAACTTCATGCGGCTTAACCTTAAGGCGTTTAAGCGCAGCTTTAAATGGCGCGGGGTCCGGTTTCCTTTTGCGCGTATCCTGGAAAGTGATAACCACGTCGAACATGTATTGCAGGTTCAACTGCGAGAGCCTGAGCCAAGCCTGCAGCCGCGGCGCATCGGTGACCACCGCCAGCTTCAATCCCATTTTCATCAGTTTCATTAGCGTGAGCTGGACGTGCGGGTACAGGACCAGGGCCGCTTCGCGGGCCCGACGGTATCCGATAATCCCGGCCGAATGGATGCGGTAATCGATCGTCCCCAATTCCTTGGTTAGGAACCTGTCAAGCACTCGTTGATCCTCGATCCCCTCTGCGCCGTAGATCGCATATATTTTTTCGCGCGCCTTGCGCTTGGAGATCTTCAAACCAGCGTCGATCATGGCATGGATCGCGGCATTTATGGAAGCGTCCTTCATAGCCATAAAGTCGACCAGCGTATTGTCAAGGTCGAAAATAATGGCTTTGATCATTGGAAAATATGATTACAGCGATAAGAAAAATGGATGACGGCGATAAAGAACATAATCAAAGAAGGCGTTATAGGTTCGCGCGCAGCAGGGCGGCGGCTCGTTCCGGTGATAGTCGGTTGATGTAAAAACCGGTGCCGAGTTCAAATCCGGTCGTCCGGTAGATCCTTGGGATGATCTCGATGTGCCAGTGGAAGTCCTGCTCGATCGTGGTCCAGTAGTCGGAACGCGGCAGGAGATTGGGACTGTCATTAAGGATCAGATTATAGGGCGGAATGCCGATCGTCCGGTCGAGCGAATTGAAGGTTTTTTTCAAAACGTAAGCCAGGTCATTGCATTCCTCGTCGGTTATGCGCTTGTACGAGAACGAATGGTTTTTCGGCAGGATCAGCATTTCGAAAGGGAACCGCGAGGCGTAAGGCGTGAAAACCACGAAACGGTCAGACTGGAATACTAATCGATCGCCAAATTCGATCTCTTGCTGTATGATATCGCACAGCAGGCATCTTTCTTTGTAGCTGTAATATTCAAAGGTCCCCTTCAATTTCAATTTTATACGTACTGGTGTTGCCGGCAGGGCGATCAGATCGGAATGCGTATGCGCGATGGTCGATGAACCGGCCAGGTGTCCGTGATTTTTGAAGATCAGGATGTAGCGCATGCGCTTGTCATTATGCAGGTCGGTGATGCGCGTGCGGTAGGTCTGCAGAACCAGCCGGATATCTTCAGGAGGAAGCTCAAAAATATTTTCCAAATGTCGAGGAGTTTCGATAATTACCTCGTTCGCACCGATGCCAGTGACCATGTCATACACACCCATGCCGAATTTTTTCAGTTCGCCTTCAATCCTTAAGATTGGATTGATGTTTGGTACGACCCTGACTTTCCAGCCGGGACCATTGGGCTTCGATGTGCTGTCGCGAACAGCGTAGATCTCCGGCGGCGTTTGGGATTCGTTGCCCTCATCGAACGGGCAGGACTGCACAATTTCTGGTTTTTCATGCGGGATCTCGGGGATGTCCGTATTATCGGGATCGATTATCACCCAGGTATCGGTCACGATATCGCGGCGGACTTCGGACATGGCAGTGGTTATATTGAAACGAACCCTGGATTATTCAACTGTGACGCTCTTTGCCAGGTTCCGGGGCCGGTCCACATCGAGACCTTTCATCGTAGCGATATAGTATGCGAGGAGCTGCAGAGGGACGACGGCGACGATCGGCGACAGATACTCGGTGCCTTCGGGTATGGTGATGACATACTTGCTCATATTCCTGGTCTTCGTGTCGCCTGCGCTGATAACGCTGATGATCATGCCCTGTCGGGCTGATACTTCTTCGATATTACTGTACATCTTTTCGTATACGCTGGACTGGGGATTAATACAGACGACCGGCATTTTTTGGTCGATCAACGCGATCGGTCCATGTTTCATCTCGCCCGCAGCATAACCGGTCGCATGAATATACGATATTTCCTTTAATTTTAGCGCACCCTCAAGCGCCGTCGGGTAGTTTATGCCGCGCCCCAGGAACAAAAAATCCCGGGCGTTGTAGAATTCGCCCGCAATCTTTTCAACGAGGCTGGCATTGTCCAGGATCTCCTTCAGGTAATCGGGTATTCGCTGGATCGACGATAGGTGGTCAGCAAAGTCCCGGCTGTTAACAAAACCGCGTACATGACCGAGATGAAGGCTGAGCAGGTACAGGTCGAGAAGTTCGGCGGTGTAGGCTTTGGTGGAGGCAACGCCGATCTCGGTGCCGGCCATGATTGTGATATTGTTATCCGACTCGCGGTAAATACTCGACTGCGCAACGTTGACCAGTGATAGGACTTTCAAAAAGCGCGTCTTGGCTTCGCGCAGTCCAGCCAGCGTGTCCGCCGTCTCTCCTGACTGACTGATCGCCATGACCATTGTATCGCCGTTAAGGACCGTGTCACGGTACCGGAACTCGCTCGAGATATCAACATCGGTCGATATCCGAGCGAACCGCTCGATCAAGTATTTCCCCACAACACCGGCATGCCAGCTGGTGCCGCAAGCCTGGATGAAGATCCGGGACAGGTTGCGGATCTCGCGTTCAGTCAGCTTTAGATCCGTGCCCAGATTGATCTTGCCATCACTGATCCGTTCCTGGATTATACCCTGCATGATCGCGGGCTGTTCGAATATTTCCTTTAACATGAAATGAGGATAACTCCCTTTATCGATGTCCGTGATCTTGATCGTCACCTTGCGTGGCTTTACAGCGATCGGTTCCCCCTTGAAATTGGTGACCGTACAGCGACCCGGCGCAATCAAGCTGACCGTATCATTGGGCATGTCGATGACCTCGTCAAAGATCGAAAGCAAACCCGAGAAGTCGGACGCCAGACCGGCTTCGTCGGCATTGAAACTACAGACCAACGGCGCGTCATGCCGCGCGCCGATGATCTTATCGGGCTCTCCCGAGTAGATGACCGCAAAGGCGAAATTGCCGATCAACTGCGCCACGGCACTGCGTACCGCTTCGTATAGACCGCGGCCGATATTGTCTTCGATCAAATGGACGATAACCTCGGAATCGGTGAAGGAACGGAAGATATGACCTTTTTCTTCCAAACTTTCTTTGAGTGAAATATAATTTTCGACAATGCCGTTCACGACCAGGGCGATCTGCTCGTTACAGTCAAGGAACGGATGGGTGTTCATTTCATGCGGAATGCCGTGCGTGGCCCACCGTGTGTGACCGATCCCGACCTTGCCCTTCACGGGTTCACGTTTAATCAGCGCGTCGAGTTCGCTCAGTTTACCAGGGACCTTGCGGATCGCCAGCTCATCATGCTCGATGACTGCGATACCGCTGGAATCGTAGCCCCGGTACTCGAGACGCCACAGGCCGCCCAGCAGCACGCTGGCAACGTCCCGGCTTCCCACATAACCGACAATACCGCACATTGGGAATTATACCGAATATCGAGGTTGTGTCAACATTGGGATCCAGACCGGGAATTCAAGCCTTGATGGTTTTCTCGTAATCCTCGAATTCGCGGATCATCCGTCTTTTTTTGAACGCTGCCCTGCGCTCATCCGGCAAATGTTCCAGGATGTCGTTCAGGACCTGCCTGGCCTCCTGATGATTTTTCATGGTTGCCGAGGGATCACCGCGGTAGTAAGCGACCTCGCTTGCATAAAAACGCATGAGAAATAACGTTTCCTGGTCGACGTCGAATGTCCTGCGCACGCTTTCGGCTGTTTCTAGCAGTTTTGTGGCTTCCTGGATATGCGAGACCATCAGTTTATGGTCTTTGAGCGCCATCATGACCTTGGTCTTCACCTGCTGCAGGATGGAACTCAGGGCGATCGTATTCTCACCGGTTTCCCGGCTGGCTTCACGAATGCCGGCGCACATATTGAATGCCGCATCATAGTCTCCCTCGACGCGGTGCACTTCAGCCAGACTGAGGAGGACGTTCAGTTCCATGATCCGGCTGTTGAGGGCTTTGAAGATGCCCGCCGCCACGGTCAAATATTCACGGGCATTTTTATTGTCGCCCCGTTCCAGGGCAAGGGTACCCAGGCCGTAGTTCCCGTAACCGTTGCCAAGTTTATTATTGATCCGAGCATTGATCGCCAGGTATTCGCGATAATGTTTTTCCGCCTCATCAAAATCGCCTAGCTCATAATAGGTATCTCCGATGTTATAGGTCGATATGGCCTGTGCCAGTAGATTGCCGGTCTTCCGGTCAATGTCATTTGAGCGCTGAAGGTATTCCAGAGATTTCAGATAGTCGCCGCGACTGCTATAGTGGCCGCAAATGTTATTGTAGATAACCCCCTGGCCGGTCATGTCATCGAGCAGCTCATAAAGCTTGAGCGCCCGGTTGTACGATGCGAACGATCTTGCGGTCGTACCCAGGTGCGAATATATGGACCCCAGGATATTGTAGATCCGCGCCAGCAAACTGCGGTATTCGACGGTCGTGGCATCGGTCACGCTTGTGGCCGCTTTTTCCAGGATCTGGCGGGATTCTTCATAATCGCCGCGCAGGTAGTGGACCCAGGCGATGCCGATCCGGATCTCGAGTTTTTCGGTCTCCGGACGACCGATAAGTTCCTGGTTCGCCATTTCATAATGACCAAGCGCCGACGGATAGTCGCTGATGCGCTGGTATGTATCCGCAATGCTGCAGTACAGCGCAGCACGGCGTGCCGGGTCCGACGTCAGTTCAAGCGCCTTGGCGTACATGGCAAAGGCATCGTCGTTCTGCCCGGTCAGCGCGTAGATGTCGCCGAGCTTGGATATGACGCTGGCCCGCAGGTCGGCGGTTTCGGATCGCTCGCCGATCACCTTCATGACCGACAGGTAATAGGCGGTAGCTTCAAGGCTGGCATACCTTTTCCTGGCCAGGTCGCCCGCCTTGATCCCGTAATCAATGGTCTTGTCGGTTCGATCTGTTTTGCTGTAATGTTCAAAGAGCAGTTCATAGAATTCGGGCAACCGGTCGGCATAGATTTGTTCTATCGCGGTGCTGACTTTCAAGTGGAGTTCCTTCAACCGGCGGGCGGACAGGGTTGAATATATGACCTCCCTCACGAGCGCGTGGCTGAAGGAAAATTCATCATTATTCACGGTATATATGTATCCGCTTTCACGGATCCCGTTGATCAGTTCTTCAGCGTTCTCCCAAAAGGCCGTAATGCGCTTGAGAATGCCCAGTGAGAACGTGCGGCCTATGACCGCCATCTCGCTCAGGATACCCTGGGCATCGCGGTTCATGGTGTCGAACCGTGCGCGGATTATGCCCTCGATCGAATATGGAATCTCCATCTGCATGGCGGTCTCCGTACCCAGCCATTCCTCGCCCTTGCGGAAGATGATGCCGCGGGAGATCAACAGCTTTAACAGCTCTTCCAGGTAGAACGGATTGCCTTCTGATTTCGTCACCACTTCGCTGATCAACCGCTCGGAGACCCGCGGGACTTGCAGCAGGTTTTTTGATATTTCCTTGGTTTCTTTAAGGTCCAACCTGGTCAGCGAGATCATGACGACGGGTATCGTTTTTTTTATCTCTTCAAGGGTCCGGGCGAAAAGCTCTTCCTTTTCCTGACGCGAGATCATGATCATTAACGCCGGCATGTCAGGCATTGTTTCGATCATGAATTTGAGCATATCCAGGGTTGATGAATCTGCCAGGTATAGATCGTCTATGCAGTAGACCGTCGGGTTTGAAAGCGCGTAATTCCCCAGCAACATGGCGATCGCAATATGCGTCTGCAGCCTGATCTCCTTAGGGTCAAGATGCTTGATCCTGGTTTCGTGGTGCGGTTCCAATTTGATCGCAAAGAGATTGGCGATATAGGGAAAGACTTCCTCCGATCGGTCTCCGGTCAGCTGCTCGATCGTCCGCAGCAGCTTGGCGATCAGCGATTTTTCAGTATCATCGGGCGTGATCGCGCAAAGGTCCTTGATGATCTCGATGAACGGGAAGTAGAGCATCTCCCGGTATGGCGAACACCGGCCGACGCACCAGTTTATGCTCTGGGCTTTTTCCAGCGAGAATCCCAGCGAATAAGTGAACAGTTCTTCGATCAGTCGCGATTTTCCGACTCCCGCTTCACCGAGGATGCAGACCGTGCTGCCTTGGCGATCGAATAGAGCATTGATCAGACCGCTTAGAATCCGCAGCTGTGCTGCCCTGCCGACCATCGGCGACTGCAGCCCTTCGATACCGCGGCGCTTGATGAATCCGGTCTTCATGGCGTCCACGGTGAATACCGACACGGCCTTGCGCGATCCCTGCGGCAAGAATTCCAGGGGTTTGCCGAATTCGAAGACCGGTCGGGTGAGCTGGTAAACCTCACTGCTTACCCTGATCTCGCCGGGGACCGCTGATTCCATGATTCGGGCCGCGATATTGACGGCGTCGCCGATCACGGTATATTCGCTCTTGATATCGGAACCGACTGAACTCGCGAAGATGCGGCCCATATTGACGCCGATCTTGACCTGACACGGCATTGACGCCCGGGTCGCTGCGTCGCATGTCTTTTTGCGCATCAACAACGCAGCGCGGACAGCGCGCTCGGGATCATCTTCGTGCGCAGTGGGAACGCCGAAGGTCGCCATCAGCACTTTGCCTTCATGCTTGTCGACATGCCCCTCGTAAAGTTTAACCGCATCGTCCATGACCAGGTTGATTGATTTTATGATGTCGGCGTAATCTTCCGCGTCGGCAACCTGCTCGAGGCCGGTTATTTGAGCGAAAAGAACACAGCAGGGCTTTACCTGGGCTTCTTTGATCGTTCCCATTGCATTAAAACCTCATGGTTTTCCTTGATCGCAAAATAATTCATTTTATAGTTCGGGTCTTTTATCCGGTCGCCTTTTGATTTTATATCCTGGTACGCTTTTTCCAGATATTGATCCGCATCGCCGTTTTGGTCCAGCGCGGACAAGATCCGGTAATGGGTGTAAAAGACCGCGGCCCTGCTGCCTTCCAGCTCCGCGAGTCGCTGCAGTTTCGAGGTTGCCTTTACGGAAAGTTCCAAGGCTTTGTTGCGATCGCCCGTGTCAAGGCATATCGCGGCATAATTCGACAGGCCGAGAACCTCACAGCCGGCATACTTGGACTCGATCGCGAAGGCTATGCTCTTCTCTGACATCTTTTTCGCCATTTCGCTTTGGCCCAGCAGATGCAGGATGCGGGCGTAGTGATTATAATAAAAAGCAAGGTGGTTTTTTATCCGCAACTGCTCCAGTATTTTCAGGCATTTCTCCAGGTTCACTTGAGCGTCGTCAAATTTTCCGATCCCGATATAGCAGTCAGCCATGTCGCCGAGATGGAGTGCCACCCCTTCCAGGTGTTTGATCTCTTCGTCGATCTTCAGGGCCACGTTGAAATGTTCCAGTGCCTTCTCGTAATAACCCAGATCGGTGAGCGTTATCCCCATATTATGGTAGACATCTCCTTCACCACGCCGGTTCTGTATTTTCTTGTTGATCTCAAGAGCCTGGCTCAAATATGCCAGTTCCTGGTCGTAATCTCCCAGGGTATAGCTGACATTACCCAATTTTCTCAGCATCTCGGCCTTGAAAACCTCGTCGCCGATCATGATGGCGATCTTTAATGCCTCGTTGTACATGGCGCGCGCATCATGGTAGCGACTTAGATCAAAATAAAGGTTGCCGAATTCCGCCGTGAGGTAACCAAGAGAAACAGTATCGCCGTTGCGTTCGAACAGCGCTTTTGCACGATGGTAGTTTTCAAGAGCCTTATCGACCTCGCCGAGCCTTTGGCTGACCACGCCTAGTTTTTCATACGCAGTCGCTTCCAGTTTCGAGTCGACAATTGCCTGCGCCCGCTGCAGCATCCGCGTGAACAACTCCCCGGATTCACGCAGTTTCCCCTGGTTGTAGTGGATCAAACCCAGCCTTTGCAGCACGAACGGCGTTTCCTCCTCCTGCAGCAGCGATTCATAAATAATGATGGCCGGTGCGTAATCGGCGATCGAATCATGATAAAATCCCATGGCCTGTCTTGCCGCATAGCGTTGCTCAGCACTACCCGACCCATCGGCCAGCGCGATCAGACGCTTGACTGCCTCCCTTTCCCCTTCCCGGTCACCCATCCGGTTTAACAGGTTTGCTTTCTTGAGCAAAAGCTCGAATGTCCTGGCCGGCTCGACGCTTTCGGCCAATGTAAGCGCGGTGGAATATGCCTCTATCGCCTGCTGGGTCATGTGGGTATCTTCAAGATAGTGCGCCCATTGCACCGTGAACACGAACGCCTTCTCGTTGTGCCCGGCTTTTTGGAAGTGATAAGCGATCAGCCCGGTTGAATCGACGAGCGGCATGTTCTGTTCAAGCGCCTTCGCCACTTCGCCATGGAATTTTTGACGCATTTCCTTGGACAGGCGGGCGTATAGCTCATCCCGGATAATAGGCGTCTTGAAAAAGACCCGATCGCTGTCCAGTTGGATCAGGTTGTCGTTCATGCAGAATTTCACGAATTCGTTGTAATCGGGGAGCAACAAGCGCAGGATCTTCTTGTTTATTTCGTATCCATAGACGGAAAATATGGACAACCCCCACAGGTAGTTGGCCGGGATCGTGTCGATAATGTAGCCGGCGAGTTCGCGCAACCGGAAAGGCAGCACGATCTGCCTGGGGTTTTTCCCCAGGTGGAATTCATGGAGTATGTAATGGCACGATTCTTCCAGGTAGAGCGGATTGCCCTGGGAGAGTTCGATCACGCGCTGGGCAAGTTCGGACGGCAATTCGATTTTTTCGGTCAGGCTATCCACGATCTGTTTCGCATGATCGCTTGAAAGCGGTTGAAGCGTCACCATCTTTGGGGGCGCAGCGGCGCTCGTGCTGAGCGCATCCAGCACCTGGCGGGACCGGCTGCGGGTCTCGATGACCAGGGTCAGCGCGTGGCTCTGCATGTTATTCACGAGGTATTTTAGGTATTCAAGTGAATCGGTGTCGATCAAATCGATGCTCTGGAAAACCAGGATCAGCGGTTTGCGTCGCGACTCGTTGAACAGGATTTGGGTAAAGCTTTCATACAACTTCAGACGATAGCGATCGTCGGAAAGCTCCTGCGTTTTTTCAAGTGTGAAGTCGGCGTTCAGCGTGCGGATCACGCGCACGATACTGCCATAAGGTCCGCTGCTGCCGCTGCCCAAAAACGAAATGACGTGGATGTTGTAACCGTCATTCTGGTTCAATGCCCTCAGCGATTCGTGGATGAACCTGGTTTTGCCGATACCGGCCGGGCCCGTGATCACGATCAATTTTTCCTGGCAGTTCAGAAACCCGGTGAATTGGTTGAACTCTGGATCGCGGTCAAGGTATTCGGTCTGGTATTCCTGAAGCAATGTCTTTTCACTCTGCAGCTTCCAGTATTGATATCCACCTTCCTTTACTTCCTTGTGATCGAACAGGAGCTTATTCATTTCGCAGCAATTCCTGTTTAGACAAATATCACCCGCTTCGCCCAGCGCTTCGAGGTGCGATGCTTCCTCAATGACCGGACCGTACAGGTCAATGCCTTCGATAATGACCTCTCCGGATGCGACGCCGACATGCACGCCGACCGGATAGGCGAACATCTTGGCCGCTTCACGGACGCGCAGGGCCGCGATCAGTCCGTAATACGAATCCTTGCCGCGCGCTTTTGGAAAACCAAAGACTGCCATGACCCGGTCGCCTTCGTGGCGCAGCACCGTGCCTCCATAGCTGTGGATTATTGAATCGATAACGTTGTAGCAATTGTTGATGAAATCAGTCGTTGCTTCGGCGCCCAACTCGTCAGTAAGGCGGGTGAAGCCGGCAAGGTCTGCGTACAATACTGTGACCAGCCGTTTTTCCTTCATAGACAAATATTATAACCATTCTGAAAAATATTACAAGATATTGAAATTAACAATGGATTTTCAGATAATCTACAAGTAGTAGTTGGGGTAATTATCTACATAAATAAAAACATTATTTCATTACAGTGAATTTTTAAAGCAATGTCCTTTGGCCAATATTCAGTATAGCGAAATATACACCGGCATTTATTATGTATTTTGCACATTTCCACCTCCACGCTACTTATTATATTCTAAGCGCTAAATGAGAAATGTCAAGATATAATATGAAGGCCTATGGAACGCGGTTTTTTAGGTTATACTGGTAGGAAGGAGGCATTATGAATTACATTGGCATTGATTTGCATCGTAAGTTTTCGCAGGTTCACGTATATGATCCGGTGCAGGCGGTGGAATCGACGCGCCAGCTGGCGAATGAGCCCCGGGTGGTGCGGAAGTTTTTTCGGGCCCTGGAAGCACCCTGTAAGATTGCGGTGGAATCCACGGCCAACTGGTATTGGCTGGTCGACCTGCTCCAGGAACTGGAATTGGACGTGGTGCTTTCCAATCCGGTACAGACCAAAGCGATTGCCCACGCCCGCATCAAGAACGATAAGGTCGATGCCCAGACTTTGGCTCAGCTGCTCAGTGCGGACCTGTTACCGACCTGCTGGATGCCGACGCGGGCCGACCGCAATATCCGGGAGCTCCTGCGAACCCGGCTGGGACTTTTGGTCTTTCGGACCCGGTTCAAGAACATAATCCGGTCCGTGCTCGCCAAGTTCAACATCAACCTGGAACACAGCAATATCTGGGACGGCGCGGGTCGGGACGACCTGGAGTCCGTCCTCACGCCCAATGACCGCAAGACCCTGAACCGGCTGACGCTGGATCCGCCCTACCCGGAGATCATCCACCAGGCCTTGGTCCACGTCGACCTCTTGACCGAACAAATTGCCGATTGGGAAACGAAGATCCACCGGCTGGTCAAAATCACGCCCGCGGCTCGACAATTGACCACTGTGCCCGGTATCGGTGAACTCTCCGCCCTGACCATTCTCTATGAAAGCGGTCCCATGGACCGATTCCCGTCGGCCAAGCATTATACCAGTTACGCTGGCTTAGTCCCGCGCTGCCTGGGCAGCGCCGGCAAATACTGGCGGGGCAAGCTCTTTAAACAAGCTAATATGTACCTGAAGCGGATTTACATCGAGATCGCGCTGGCCGCAATGCGCGCCCGCCAAACCGACACCCGGCTTAAAGCCTTTTACCGACATACCTTTAACCGCAAAGGGATGGCCGTCGCGCGCATCGCTCTCGCCCGGAAAATCGCCGGGATCGTCTATCATATGCAGACCAAGGATATCGATTATGCAACCTGCATGACATACAATAAAATGGCTGGACAAGCCTCAACAACCCTTTAATCTTAAATGATTCGTGTCAAGATTAGGCCGCCCAGCCACTCCGAATAAGTTACCTTGTCCCTTCATGGACGAATAGCAGGATGGGGTTTCCCGCTTAGGTACCGCTTCGGATAACCAATTATAATGATCGGAGGCCGGATGTAAATAACAAAATCACTAGTTGACAACCTTCATATAGCAGGG
>DASVHD010000048.1 GCA_036382775.1 bacterium
CCGTTAATAGAGTTAAGCGGGGTTCTGAGTTCATGCGACATGTTGGCCAAAAATTCGGATTTTACTTGCGCGGCGCGCTTTAACTTGACGGCTAAATCCTTTAACTCTTCATGGGCTTTTTCCAGTCCACTTTCTATCTCCTTACGCGCGGTGATGTCCTCGATAGCCAGGAGGATGATTCTTTCCTTGCCCGACACTCTTTGGATCTGCCGGGCATTCAGAAGCATGATGCGCCTGCCAATGGTGGCAAAATCGTGTTCAACCTCATAGTTATCAAAGGTCGTTTTTTGCGGAAGGATGGTTTCCAGCAGCTCCCGCAGCCTGGGGATATCCCACTGTTTATTGCCCAGGTCATAGATAAGCTGCCCCACGGTCTCTTCAGGCTTTACCTTGAAGACTTCATAGAAGGAACGGCTGACCGTGACCACCCGGAGATCTTGATCCAGCGCGATCAAAGGTTCCCGCACGGTGTTGATGACGCTCTCAGCGAATTCACCGGCTTCATCTGCGGATTTTTTAATAACCTCCAGTTCTTTTCGGGTCTTTTCCAGTCCGGCTTCTATCTCCCTGCGCTCGGTGATGTCCTCAATGGCCAGGAGGATGATCCGAGCCTTTCCCAACACTCTTTGGATCTGCCGGGCATTCAGAAGCATGATGCGCCTGCCAATGGTGGCAAAATCGTGTTCAACCTCATAGTTATCAAAGGTCGTTTTTTGCGGAAGGATGGTTTCCAGCAGTTCCCGCAGCCTGGGGATATCCCACTGTTTATTGCCTAGATCATAGATAAGCTGTCCCACGGTCTCTTCAGGCTTTACCTTGAAGACTTCATAGAAGGAACGGCTGACCGTAACCACCCGGAGATCTTGATCCAGCGCGATCAAAGGTTCCCGCACGGTGTTGATGACGCTCTCGGCGAATTCACCGGCTTCATCCGCGGATTTTTTATAGTTTTTTTCCCAAAACATTTTCTGTCTCCTCGCGTTCGGTGATGCTTTGAGCTACCTATTGACCGATTTCATCACTTCAGGACTGTGCTTTCTCCTTTTTTTTCAGCCATACGTCCCCTTTATTAAATTATATATTATTATTGGATATTGGGGAATATGACAGTCTACCTATTTACGAATAGGTATTATTACGCATATAGAATGGTTTGAACCGGGTTTAACTACTTGGAACGTATTTCCGCGGTAACGACGGTATCGGAATCAGGTTTACTGATAATACCAAGGATACCGCCGATCAATTTGGCTCTTTCTTGCATGCTCGCAAGACCGTAATGCCCTTTTCCATCGGTCGATTATTGCGAATGAAAATCCGACGCCCAGTAGTTATAATATCCAATTTACGCTGAAAGATAACAGTTATACCCAGGTTTATGGTCGGAAACAACCACTCAAGTCTCCCGACGACTAAATGCATATTGTCCAATGGACGCTGAAACAGAACATATCAAAATACACCACATGTTGGCGAAAACATATAAACTGCTATGAAAGGTACGCGGCAAAAAGATTGACTTCAGTTGAAAATCTCGTATAATAAAGCAGCGAATGGAGGCACAGATGAATAGATTTATGGTCACGTTCATATTGACAATCTTCCTTTTTGTAGGACAGGTTTTTGCGATAATAATACATGTTCCGGGAGATTATCCAACTATACAACAGGGAATAAACGCGGCAAATCCTGGTGACATTGTAATGGTGGCTCCGGGGATATACTACGAAGAGATATCGTTGAAAGCGGATGTAGCGGTAATAGGAACAGGAGAAAGGCTGTCAATAATCGATGGCGGAGGAAACCAAGGTGATGTGGTAACAGCGGTTGGTAACGCCATCACCAGCAATACAAAATTCCAAGGATTCACTGTCCGGGGCGCTATTTACGGCGGCATGCCCGGCGGTGGAGGAATTTTTTGTAATAGCGGTGCCTCGCCGGAAATTTGTAATAATAGAGTTGAAGGTAATAGTACCGGTATTGCTACTTGGAACGGCGCGGCGCCATTTATTCACAACAATGTAGTCGTGGATAACACCTACACTGGAATAGACATATCTTCAAAACCAGATATAATCAACAATACCGTTGCGAATAACTCAAACGGCATATATGATAGTGGCGGATACGGTCCGGTAATAATGAATAACATCGTAACCGGAAACTCCAGCAGAGGGATAGGCTGTATCAATAATAGCGTTCCCACTGATTTTTCATACAACGATGTTTGGGGTAATGGCCAGAACTATTACAATTGTTCTCCGGGTCCTGGCGATATATCCGCCGACCCTTTCTATGTGGACGAGTCAAATGGTGATTATCATCTCCAGGCAGGTTCACCCTGTATCGATGCCGGTAACCCGGCACCGGTGTATCATGATCCCGATGGCACAAGGAATGATATGGGGGCTTATGGCGGGCCGGGAGCCGCGGTCACTATTCCTCAAGTTAGTCTTACGATACCGTCTCAAAATGAACTGAATATCCAGTACACTGCCGATGTTTCCGCAGTTTTTACCGTGGATATGGATGCATCCACGCTTACTCCTCTTACCTTCAAACTTAACGGCTCCCTGGCTGGGTCATATAACGGGATTGTAACCTATGACAGTTCAGCGAAGATGGTATCTATTAATCCTACTGATGATTTTAGATGCGGCGAAATGGTATCCGCAGTGCTAACCAAGAATATCCAGTCTATTTATGGCGATTCACTTGCCGGTTATGTCTGGCAGTTTAACGCAAAAGCAGCGGGCGGCTCGGCTGTCTATGCAACGCCGATTAACTACGGCGCGGCCAGCAATCCTAATTCAGTGATCGCTGGCGATTTCAACCTTGACGGCAACCTTGACCTGGGCGCGGCTAATGAAAATTCTAATAACATCTCGATACTACCAGGCGACGGCGACGGCACTTTTGGTTCAGCCACAAACTATTCTGTTGGTACCTCTCCCCGTGCGCTGTATGCCGGCGACTTTGATAGTGATGGCGACCTTGATCTGGCAGCGGCAAATGGCGGTTCCAATAATGTCTCCATCCTCATGGGTAATGGCGATGGCACTTTTGGTATCGCAAACAACTATTCTGCGGGTGCGGTTCCAAACGCAATCTGCAGTGGTGATTTCAACTCAGACGGCGATCTTGACCTTGCCGTGGCGAACGCAAGTTCGAATAACATCTCGATACTACCAGGCGATGGCGACGGCACTTTTGGTTCAGCCACAAACTATCCGGTTGGCGCCTCGCCATACTCGATCTGGGCAGGTGATTTTGATAACGATGGTATCCTTGATCTGTCAATCGCGAATGGCGGTTCCAATAATGTCTCCGTTCTCCTGGGTAATGGCGACGGCACTTTTGGTATCGCTGCGAACTATTCCGTTGGCACCTCTCCCCATTCGCTGTGTGCCGGCGACTTTAATGGTGATGGCGACCTTGATCTGGCAGTAGGAAATAGCGGTTCCAATAATGCCTCTGTCCTTTCGGGCAATGGCGATGGCACGTTTGGTCCGCCAACCAACTATCCTGCTGGTAGTGTCCCTTACGCAATATGCACATCCGATTTTGATGGTGATGGTTATCTTGACCTGACAGTATCAAATGGAAATTCAGATAACATTTCTGTGCTTCCTGGCAACAGCGACGGCTCATTTGGCGGGGCGAACAACTATCCTTGCGGGGATAACCCCTATTCAATAGCGGGCGGTGACTTTGACGGCGATGGCGATATTGACCTCTGCACAGCCAATTATAATACCGCCGACCTTACTATACTTTTAAACGAGAATGCGCTCCTGGTTGTCCTGACCGATCCCTCTCAATACCAGCTCCAGGTGCCAAAATCCACCAATGTTTCCGGTACTTTCAATATGGATTTAAACGCTCCGACGATCAACGCTTCCACTGTCATCCTGTTTGGCGTGCAAACCGGACCTCATCAAGGCGTAATTGATTATGACAGCGCAACATCAACTGCGACACTCGATCCATTTATCGATTTTATTGATGGAGAAGTAGTAACTGCCATTTTGACAAAAGAAATCCAGGCATCTAACGGTGTTTATTTGAAAGGGTTTTCCTGGGATTTTTCCGCTGCGATCACCACTGCGTCCGATGGAACTTTCAGCAATCGTCATGATTATTCAACCGGGATTGAACCGCGCGGATTATATGCCGGCGATTTCGATGCTGACGCAGACATCGACCTGGCAGTTACTGCAAATAACGGCGATATTTACGTATTCTTCAATAACGGCGATGGCACGTTTTCGAGCCCGGCAAGTTATACATGTTCGCTTGAGCCGATAGCGTTATACGGCGCTGACCTGGATTGGGACGGTGACCTAGACCTTGCCGTTATAAACAACCGACCGGGATCCGCTAATTTGGATATTCTCAAAAATAACGGCAATGGCGTATTTGCGCTGACAGCGACATACGCTCTTTCGGTTATGGGCAATTCCATCTCCGGAGCGGATTTTGATTGTGACGGCGATGTGGATCTGGTTTTATCAAGTTACTGGGGTTCTGCAGATAATGTTTATATCATGTCAAACAATGGCAATGGAACTTTTTCCGGACCCGATATTTACACGGCCGGAACCTGGGCGCATGGCGTGATTGCGAAAGATGTTGATAATGACGGCGCCGTGGATATCGCCGTTGTAAATACCGGGAATAATAACATCTCGATATTATCAAATGATGGTGATGGAAATTTCCCGGACCTGGTAAACTTTCCGGTCGGGAATAGCCCGAATTCGGTTTACGGAAATGACCTTAACGGTGACGGCTATGCCGACATCGCAACCGCCAATTATGGCGGCAATAATATCACGGTGATTTTAAACAACGGTAACGGCACGTTTTCCAGCCCGGCGGACTATCCCACCGGTTCCATCGCGAGGGAGATCGCGGGAGGCGACTTCGATGGCGATGGTGATATTGACCTGGCAGTCAGTATTGGCAGTGCAGATTCGGTTGCCGTGGTACTCAATAATGGCGATGGCACCTTTGCTGGTCCAACAGCGTATCAAGTTGGAAGTTATCCCTGGGGCATTCAGTCCGCCGATTTTGACCTTGATGGTGATCTGGACATCGCGTGCGCAAATTACAGTTCAAACAGCATCACGATACTGTTCAATACCGGCAATGCTGTGGCAGAAAACAAGGGCAATAGCGTTGCTTCATTTCTGCAACTCTATCCAAATCCTTTCAGACAGACAACGGTTATCAGGTTCCAGATATCAGACATGGATCAAAAGCCATCGCTTAAAATATATGATATTACGGGTCGTTTAGTTAAAGATTTTTCTTGCCTTACTTTCTACGCTCCACACCCCACGCTCATTACCTGGGACGGTACGGACAACTTGGATAGAAAAGTCCCTAACGGAGCGTATTTCTGTCGACTTGAGACATCTGAGTTTACACTTACAAAACAAATCGTCATGATAAGATAATTCAGAAACAGAAACAAAAACCGGACTGTCCAAAAGAGTGCACGCAAGTAGGGCTGATATGGAATGCAGGGCGGGGCGGAAAAGTCAATATTCACGCATTTCCCCGTCGGATCAGCCGTTCAATTTTAAAAGCGCATCCCGCAACGCCGCTGAACCGGGAACGATCGATGTGATCCTCACCAGGATCCTGGTCGCCTCTGCCCTGCGGCCTTGTTCCGCGCATTCACGAGCAAAATCCAATATCCGGTCTTCGGCCGTGTTCAAAATGATCCCCCGCATGGTCTCGGACCAGTTGTCATACATTTTTTTGAACGGTTCACTGCGGAGCAACGCGAAAGCGCGCAGATATTCGCGCCGGGCAAACTGCCATTCGCCGGACAGGTCCAAGGTCTTTGCCTGAGTCAGCAATGCCTTAAATTCGTTATAATCGGTCGTAAAATAAATCCCGTTATTGATGAGCCGCGATTCGCCGCTGCCTTTAGCCGATGACACGACCAGCAGATGGCTGGCCAGACGCAGTTTTTTCTTTAGCCGCACCAGCAGGTGCGACAACAACGCGGCCGAACCCGGGCTTTTAGGCCAGAAGTTCCTGCACAGCTCGTCGATAATTATCGACTTTCCCGGCGCATCGGCCCGTAATGCAAGGTGGATCAAAAAAGCTTTTTCCTGGGGACTAAAGCGGGCTTTCAGATGCGTTTGGTTTCTGGCCAGCGCTATGCGGCCCAGCAACTTTATGTTATACACCGGAATATTCTGGTTGAACACGGGAAAGTTCAGGATCGCCCTGGGCAACCCTGTTTTCTTACCCCGGTCCATCAGGTGAACGACCGATGCGGGATAAAAAACGATCCAGCGGTGGAACAAACCTTCAAGCCCGTGCCTTGACGCGAACATGACGCTCTTGCGATAATCGCCGGTCTTTCCCGACTGGTCCGCAAGCTTGAGCATGTCCAAAAGGCAAAATGGCGGTGTCTGCTTCAGTTCTGCTGCAATGACGGCATCGCGGTTTAAAAAACATTTCAGCAACAGTTCTTCGCGCAGCAAATGGTTTTTTCTCATAAGCGGAAGGTATTTCCGCAGATATATCATTGCTTCAGTTTTGTTGTTCAGCGCCATGGCAACTCCGGCCAGGCCCACCGACGCGGCATAGATCCGGTTGACGTGTTTTCCCTGGTGCGCGGTTTCCAGCGATTTTACAAATGAATCCGTGGCTTCTGCCAGATACCCCTGGCCATAGCTTAGATATGCATTTGTAAGGTCATAAGCCGATCCGAGCGACGGCGGCGCCTTCTGATCCCAAGCCTTCCTCACCGCCGCCATCATGCTGCGGCAGGCGGCATATTCTCCAGCATAACAATGAGTATAGCGGGCGATCTGAAGGATCAGACCCGCTGTCCGGTCAGGCTGGGCCGATTTTTTCAGCGCCTTCCTGTAGAAATGTCCGGCATTCCTGAATTTCCCGACCAGCACCAATAATGCGCCGAACAGCTCCTGATAATGAGGATAGGGCAGGCAGTACACGAGCCGCCGGCATGTTTCCAAGAACCGCATGGCCCGGTTGATCTGCAGCAGGTATACGGCTGTGTATGCCTGTTCAAAAGCGAAAAGGAATCGGAGCGAATAGCTTTTTACGCCCTGCATCTTCGCCGCCATCCGGTCCAGAACCTCTGCCTTTTGTTCGGGCCGGCCAATGATATCCAGTGCATCAAGTTCGAGAAAATTGGCAATAATGGAGGAATAAAACAACTTGTGCTTTTCCAGGATCTTGCCCGTCTGCCGGGCTCTTTCGGCGAAATTTTCGTATGATCCAGACCTGCGTTCCAGACATAAGAGGTCCAGCTTCCGGCGCGGCGACAAAAACCTCTCCGGAATCTGGTTCAGGATCTCCGTTCTGGGGACGCGTGGTAAACCATTCAAGATCATTGCCGCCCTCTGGTTGTCTTTTTTTTCAGCGTGTTGCCGGGCAGTATCCAATATCTGATCCAGGGCTGGCGTAGATTGAATGAACAGCTCCAGCGGATCATTATTTTTTTTACGGATGAACCCGTAATCGTGCCAGACCCGCCAGATCACGAAGGTTGATAGGACGCACCCCGCCTGGTCCAGCATCATCGTCCGCGCTTTTCTTATGCTCAAACCCGGCCAGCGCTCTTTCAAGCGCATTATCCGTATCTCGACATCTTTTCCGACGCGCCGATTCCGGATGACTGCTGATCCCGGCTGCAATCCCCGGGCGCCGTGTTTTTCATAGCGCTTGACCCAGTGCCAGAGAGTCGCGTGCGAAACGCCCAGGTGCAGGGCGATCTTCCGCAGGGGCGTGCCGATCCTGAGGTACTCTCTGACGGCCTTTACCCTTTTTCCCAGCAGTAAGCCAGTCTCTCTGTTTAATGGCATTATAACATTATAGATAAAAATGAACAAATTGTCAATACGCGCCGTAAACCATCGAAATCTTCCGAAAAATCAAGAGATATCCCGGTTTTTTTCAAGGGAATGACACATCCGCCCGCTTATAATATATTATCATGTCTAACCACATCGTTAACAAACTGATCTTTTCTTCACTTTTCACGGTTCTGACGGCACTTTCGCCAGCCCGAGCATCATGGGAAACGATTGGTCCGGCCGGCGGCAATCTGCGGGCAATGGCGAGGGCGCTGTCCAATGAGTCGGTCATCTATGCGGCTTCCTTTACTAATCCATCGCATGTTGTGAAATCCACTGATACCGGCGATTCCTGGACAAACGTCGGCATGGTGCCGGATCTTATCTATTGCCTGGTGATTGATCCATCAAACGCGGATATCATTTATGCCGGCTGTTCGTCCCGCGTGTACAAGTCGACTAATGGCGGCGTAGCGTGGAACAGCCATCCGGTTTCCGGGTATAACATTTATGACCTGGTGATCCACCCGTCACAGCCTTTGGTCGTACGGGCCGCTGGTGCCGTCAAGATCGGCATTTATTATTACCTGGCGTGTTTCAGCAGTACCGACGGCGGCGTTACCTGGATCAGCAGGCAGCTGGTCACGAACAAAAAAACTTGCGGCTACTGTATCGCCATTGACCCGGCAAATCCCCAGATATTATATGTCGGCGGTTCAGTCATGGATTCGCTTAAAAGCCCTCTGGTCTTTTGGTCAACCGACGGCGGCACGAGCTTCAATGACGTCTCAAGCGGGTTCACTCCCTGCAGCACGGCATGCGCCATCGCGATCCACCCCACAAATCCCGGTATCGTATATTTTACCACGGATACGGGTATATACCGGTCAACCGACAGCGGCAACACCTGGATTAACGTCAGCGCTTACCGGCATGCCTACAGCCTCGCTACCTCTCCCGATGAACCCAACCTGGTCACCGCCGGTGCGGACACGACGGTTTATATAAGCACGGACGCAGGATTGTCCTGGTCTGGTTCGGGTCCTTATCTTTACGGCTCGGAGATCCGCAACGTGGCGATCAGCCAGACTGAGTCAGTCGATATCTGCGCGGGGAATAATACCGGGTTTTTTAAAACGACGGACTGCGGCTTGTCATGGCTGGGATCAAATAACGGCATGAATGTCACCGTGGCGCATAATTTTGCCGTCTCCCGACAATCCCCGTCGACCATCTACATGGAGGTGAACGATGTGGGCGAGTTCAAGACCTCGGATCAGGGCGCATCCTGGACCATGCTGCCCGATTTTTTAAGCTGCGGCATGATCTGCGGGTTCGCCGTCCACAACGCGGACCCGGATACGGTCTACGCGCTGGAAGGTGCGGGCTGAGGCAATGCCGAGCTCTTCAAGAGCACAGACGGCGGGTCCGTCTGGGATCAAATAGCCAGCCCTTTTTCCGACGGCAGCACCATCATCGCCGATCCCAACAACGACAATATCCTGTGGAGCGGCGGATCGTTCCAGTTTGCATTCGCCGTCGCGCGAACGCTGAACAGCGGCGTGGTCTGGAACCGATACCTGCTTTCCATGCTTGGCAACTGCCTGGCGATCGCGGTCGCGTCATCCAATTCTGATGTCGTCTATGCCGGCGGTTCGTCGTACAGCGGTTACCCGTGGTTTTTCAAAAGCACGGACCGCGGTGCTTCCTGGGACACGCTCGCGGGATTGAACGGCGACAGCGCGATATACGCCCTGGCAGTCCACCCGGCCAATCCCGATATCGCCTACGCGTGCAAGGCAGACGGCGTTTTCAAGTCGACCAACGGCGGTAATACCTGGACGAACACGGGACTGAACAATGTCAATTCGATCGTGATCGATCCCAATGCTCCGGATACGGTATACGCCGGCACTGCGACCGGCGTTTATGTCAGCGCCTCGGGCGGCGGAGCGTGGACGCAGATGAATGAAGGCCTCGGTTCCCCGGTCGTAACCGACCTCGGGATCGACTCCGACCGCAACCTATACGCGGGCACATATGGCTCGGGCATGTACTGCTGGCTGATCAATACCGGCGCTGAAGAAACACATCCAGCCTACCCGTGCGTGGTATCGCAGCCCTACCCCAATCCCGCGCGAAGTAATGTCCGGATCGACTATATCATCACCCGGGAAAGTATGGTTGCGTTTGGTATCTACGATATCCAGGGCCGGCACGTGCGAACCCTGGTTCGCGCTGACCGGCAAGCCCCCGGTTCGTATTCGGCACAATGGAACGGTTTTGATGACAACAACCAGCGCGTCGCTGCGGGAGTTTATTTTTATAAACTATCAGCATCGAACCAGGCACCCATTATCAAGAAATTGATCCTGGTAAAATAAATATGATCCAACTGAACTACCAAATAAATTAAATAATGAATAGAACAAAATACCGCACATCCAGGAGGTTTGATATGCAAAAACAAAAATCATTATTAATGGCGGCGATCGCGGTTACGTTAGCCTGCTGCTTGAGCGCCTTTGCCGATTGGGAAGCGATTGGCCCGTTTGGCGGGCCCGTTGGCGGCATTGCCATCGCTCCTTCAAACGAAAGTATCGTATATGCGGCGGCAAGCCCTCTTATAAATCCGGCAAGCGCGACAATCTGCCGGTCTTCCGATACAGCTAAAACCTGGGAAAAAAGAGGCGCCGTCCCCACCGCTTGCCTGTCGCTTGCCGTGTCTCCGCTGGACCCGAATGTACTATTTGCCGGCACCAATACCGGCGTCTGCAAATCGACCGACGGGGGCAGCACCTGGACCGCGTACGCGGTCGGCGGTTCCGATATATACGGCCTGGCAGTGCACCCGACAATACCGTCCATCGTGTATGCCGCGGGTAAAATGCCGTACAGCGCCTATACCGTGATGGCTTTTTTCAAAAGCACCGATGCTGGTGTCAACTGGACGGCAATGCCTTTGCACACGGTTAATAACGGCGCTGTTCAGTCGCTGGCCTCAGATCCCACCAACCCCAATACCATATACCTCGGAGGATATATCCAGGGTACACCCAATCAATCAAAAGTATACAAATCCACGAACGGCGGCTCAACGTTCACCGATGTCTCCACTGGACTGTCACCAAGCGGGTACGCGGTCAATGGATTGAAGGTACACCCGACAAACCCCAGCGTCATTTACGCGACCAACTTTTATGAAGGCATTTACCGTACCACCGACGGCGGAACAAATTGGACTTTAGTTTTCACCAGCGCATTTTTTTCATGCCTGGGTGCTTCCCCGGCTTCACCCAATACTGTTTATGCCGGCAAAGACACGCTCATATATAAAAGCACCAATTCCGGATTATCATGGTTCGTGCCGGGTACCGGTTATGCCGGTGTTTATAAAGTCGGCCGCGCACTTGCGGTCAGCCAGGCCCTGGGCACGGTTTTATATACGGGCGACAACCGCGGCGTATATAAATCAACCAACAGCGGATCGGCGTGGATCAACAGCACCCATGGCATGACCCTTGCCCATATCACGAATTTCGCTAATGCTCCGTCCGTGCCCTGGATCATGTATACCGAATTCGAAGGCGTCGGCGTGCACAAAACGACGAACAGCGGCGCGAGCTGGTCATTATTGCCCACGCCCCTGGAATGCGGACTCGTGTGCCAGTTTGCCATTCATAATACAAACCCTGACCTGGTCATGGGGCTGGAAGGCTCGGGCTGAGGCAAGGCCCAGCTCTACAAGAGCACAGACGGCGGGTCCGTCTGGGATTCGGTGGACAGTTATTATGAAGATGGCGGGGAGATAACGGCTGATCCCAACAATAATTCGATTTTCTGGAGCGGCGGCACATATAACAACGCCACGGCCTACGTCATGTCGGTTTCCAGGACCACTGATCTGGGCGCCAGCTGGCAGAGATCCAACCTTACCGCCGGATACGGCTATACATATTCCGTTGCCGTCTGTCCGGGAAATTCGAATGTCGTCTACGCTGCGGGCTGTGAGGGCACCGCGGCGGCCGTGTACAAAACCACCAGCAGCGGCGGGACATGGTTTTCTTCTTCGACCGGTTTGACCGGCGATACGATACATGAGATCACCATGCACGGTTCCAACCCCAATATATTATACGCCGCGAACGCCGCCGGCATATTCAAATCGACCAATGCCGGCGCGACCTGGGTCAACAAAAGCTGCCCGGCCGCGCGCGCGGTTATGATCGACCGCGATGACGCCAATATCGTCTACGCCGGCACGGATTACGGAGTGTTTAAAAGCACGAACGGCGGCGACAGCTGGAGCGAAATGAATACCGGCCTGCGCGATATCCGCATCAATACCCTGGGCGCGTATCCCGGCGCCTATGTTTTCGCAAGCACCCGGGACGACGGTATTTACCGCTGGCCCATGAGCCCGTCCGTGATCGAAGAAACCAGCAACCGTCGGCACGCGATCCTGAGCGCATCCCCGAATCCCACGGTATCCGGTACCAGGATAAGCTTCCAAACGGCGAGTACCGGGTCCGTCGTATTTTCAATATACGATATTCAGGGAAGGCTGGTTAAAAGCCTTGTTGACGGTTATCTACCGGCAGGGTTCCATACCGCAGCCTGGTCTGGAACTGATGAGCATAACCGCCGCGTCGCTGCCGGGACATATATCCTGAGCCTGCGCGCCGGGATCCTCGTAAACAGCCGGTCGCTGGTCGTCAGCCACGAGTAAGGGGTGGCCTGAAAGTGTCCGCCTAAGCGGATAAACATTAGGAGGTCGCATGTTCATGACCGTCGTTCTTTCGGTTTTCCTGGTGCAGGCCGATTTTCCGATCGGCCCGGCCGCCGGCTTCAGCGGTTACCCGACCGGTTGTTATTACAGCAACCGGTTTTACGTGTTCTGGATCGACCAGCGCACCTCACCGAACATGGCCATATACGGCGCCCGCGTCGCGCGCGACGGCACGGTCCTTGATCCTTCCGGCATCCAGGTGTACAACGACAGCGCGGGTTATGGCTGCAATGTGGCGTTCGATGGCACGAACTTCCTGGTCGTGACCCGCAACCACTGCTGAACCAAGGGCGACGTCATCGGCGTGCGGGTCACGCCGGCCATGGCCATACTGGATTTATTCGAGATCTGCAACCCGGCGCAGGAAGATATCATCCAGAGCTATCCTGATCTGGTGTTCAACGGTGAAAATTATGTGGTTGTTTGGAGTGACGAGAAATACGGAGAGTATTACGTGACCGCAGGCAGGGTCTCGCCGACTGGCGCAGTGCTGGATACCGGCACATGCATCTCAACCGGGGCGGGAAGTTATGAATACCAGCCCAGGATCGCGTATGACGGAAGCCGGTGCCTCGCGGTCTGGCCCAAATCCAGTTACTATATCCAGGGCCGGTTTGTGAACAGCGCGGGATTGCCAGAAGATACCGTATTCAATATTGCCCAAAACGGATCAGGCCCGGCTCTCGCCTGCGACGGCACGAATTATCTCGTGGCCTGGTTCACGGGCACGTATCCGGCTCTTGACATCAAGGCACGAATGATATCCTGGTCCGGCGTGCCCCTGGGATCGGAGATCACCGTGACAACGGACAGCGACTGTAACCGGTGGCCCGATGTCATCTTCGACGGGAACCAGTACGTGGTCGTCTGGACAAAGGGCGCAAACAGCCCGTCATCGCAATATGTCTGGGCACAGGCGATTTCAGCTGCCGGGACCATGATTAACGGCAATTTTCAGGTCTCCGCCAATACTGCCGGACAGCGGTGGTTCCCGGCGATCGCGTCTTCAGACAGCAATTACCTGATCACCTGGGGTCAAACCGGCACCACATCAGATATCTATGGCAACGCGGATCAAGAGCTGCTAATGATCCATGAGGAAAATTCCCGCCGCGCGAATAACGCTGAGCCACCCGGTCCCACGATCCGGTGCGGTTCCTTGAACGCATTTATTGATTCGGGCTGTTTGGTATTCGATATTTCAGGACGGAAATTAATGACGGGATCGGCAAAGCCGGGTATTTATTTCATCGCCGACCGTACCGGCAAAAAAATTATCCGGAAAATCATCAAGGTGCGTTAATCAGTCGGTCCGGTTAGACAAACCGGTATGATATGCCGGTAAATACTCGAAATTTACCAGGTTTTCACGACGTACTGACGTCCGCAGAACGTCTTATAAGCGCAATTTACGCACGGTTTATCGTCCGGCGGCGGCATGAACGGATGCTCCGGGTCCAGGATCTCTTCAATGAGCTGGATGACCGCCTTTTTGTAATCCCCGTAAACTTGACCGCGGTCTTTTTCGGTCATTTTCTCTTTGAAAAGCCACTGCTCCTTGATACCTTCTTTCAGACCGATCATCATCAACCCCGGATTGATACCGCTTAACTGAACCTTCGTACCCGGTCGCACTAACTTTTTGCTATCCCGGTCCATTTCTTCCAGGTAAAGATGGATGTATAAAGGCAGCTGCACTGACTTGAGAGTCGCGGACCATTCGTCGCGCAGCGTAAGATCGAACTTGTCGGAACTCGGCATATCGCTTTTGGTACCTGTCTTATAGTCCACGATCCGGATCGAACCCTGGCGTTCGTCGACCCGGTCGAGCCGGCCGCAGATGGTCACGCTGCGGCCGCCGGAGATCTCAAGCAGCGCGTATTTCAGTCTGAACTTATCCGGTATCGATCCCGATTCAGTGATATTCTCGCACTCGAGGATCTTGATGCCGGTCATATTTCTGTGAAAATCGACCACGTTCCGCAACCGGCGCCTGACCTGCGATCTGATGAGGTAAATAGGACCCCGGTCGATATCCCGGTAGCGTTCCTTGAAAACGGCATCCACAGCCTGGTCCATCGCCTTCGAATCAGCCGCGGAGAGATCGAGCGGCTCGCCGATCCATGGAACAAAGAACCTCAGCAGGATATCGTGCACGATGTTGCCAATGCCCATCGGATCTGGCTCATCGCTGATTTCTTCTCTTTCCTTGATGCCCAGGATCTTTTTGTAGTAATATTGCAATTGACATTTGAGATAATCATTCAGGCCGGAAGCCGAAAAGATACGGGATTTCTCGCTCGCCAAATACGCGGCGATCCGCGCGCTTTTTGCTGCGGGCATCACCTCGGGCTGGGTAAAGTCCACCGGAAAGAATATCTCGGAAGCCGGGTATTCAAGGCTTTTTGACGGTTTCTGAATGTCCCAGATCAGCCGTTCCACAAAGCGGCTTTTTTCCAGATCGGCGGCCTCGACATAGAAAATATCAGCGGTCCGGCAGGATTTTATCAGCGTGTCGAAATAATAGCGAAATATTTTTTCGCGTTCCTCGTGCGTCATCAACCCCAGGGCTTTGCGCACGGCGTAAGGCAGGGTCGTGTCTTCTTTTGCTGTATTCGGAATGACGCCTTCGTTCGCGTCCAGCAGGAATACCTTGTCGAACTTGATATTCCGCGTCTCCAGAAACCCCAGGACCTGCAGGCCGCGCACGGGCGTTCCCTTGAAAGGATGGCTGATCAATGCCAGGTATCCCTGGATCAGGTGGAAATACTGATCAAGCGATGCCAGTTTTTCTTTTCCCAGGTCCGAGACGGCCAGATCGTACAATCCGTCGATCACGGTCTTTATGAACGGCGCGGTGTAATCGTGTTCGTTCGCCGGGCTCTGGAGGGATACGAGCGAGATGACATCCAGGATTTTTTCAGTGCAGCCGGCGATGCTCGCAACCCCGGTGAAAGACCGGATCAGCGTGTCATGGATCTTTTTAAGGTGATCTTTTATCTTTCCCCGCGCGACCGGTCCATTCCCGTGATCTTTCAGCCGCGCGGCGCACCGGTTGATGATCTCCTGATCCTGCTCGATGGCCACAAGCGAGATGAACCGCTGGTTCTTGCCGACGAGAATTTCCTCGATCGCGTGAAACATGATCCGGGTGGGATAGCTGGCGCCTTCAAAGCTCAGGTTCTTGATGTACGGATGAAGAACCAAACGCAGGTAATCCGCTGATTCGTACTCCGGCTCCGCGCCAGCGTCCCTGCCGCGTTCCTGCTGGTTTGAAAGAAGCCTGCCCAGGGCCGTGATCAGGCTGTTCATGGGCGTCCGGAAAACCGGATAACCCATGGAAATATTGTGTTCTTCAACGAACCCGAGCGTGCAGTTGATCACCGGGAACAGGGTCTCAGACCGGGGCAGTACGACCACGTCGCGTTCGCCCAGTTTTTCTTGAGCGCTCACCAGCTGGTTCAAACCAAAGACCTCGGCATGACTGTCCATGGCTTTGTGAAATTCGATCCGCGGCTCAGCCGCAGGTCCACCGGTTTCCATCGGTGTAATACCAAGATCCTTGATGATCGCGTCTATGCCCGGTCCTTCCTGGAATATGAAGCTCGCACGCGGATCTCGGGCGAGATGTATATAGATCTTCTTTTCCGCTAAAGTGAGTGCGAAAAAACCGGCGAGTATGATACGGTCATATCCTGATAGTTTGACGTTCTCCATGTGCCGTGCTGCCAGCCGGTATTTAAGCGAACGGGTCATTAGCCCGTGCTTTTCCAGCTGTTCGTACAAAGCCTCGTACAGTCCGGACAGGGCGATCAGTCTGGCCCTGATCCCTGCCGGCAGCCCTTCGGAGACAAGCGTCTCCACTGTTTTCAAACTATCAGCCGGGACCTCGTTGATCATCAGTTCCTCGAAATCCGAAAAAAGTTTGAAGCCCCAGGGTAGGAATTCATCCAGCACCATGGCGGATTGGGACTGCCCGATGACCCGGCTCGGTTCGTTCTGGTTCAAACGATGCAGTAATGCCACGCAGTCGATCGCCTCCACCATGCGCCGGGCAATGCGGCATTCGTCCAGCAGGTGATCAATAAATTCATCCGCCGACATGACCCCGGGTGGTTTAAAAGCGGTCTTGAGCTGATCAGCGAGGTACTTGTACAGGAAATGACCGGGTCGCTTCCCCGGGAACACGATCAGTGTCCGCTCAAAAGGCGGGTTTGCCAGCAATGCCTGGCCGATGAATTCGACCATGTCGACCGCCGGGGAAAGACGATAGTGCTGGTTCACGCCACTTCCTCTACCCTGCCGGTATCAACGAACGCTAAAAGCAAGCGGATACTTTTGCCGGCATGAACGGCTTTGAGCAAAGAACCGTAATCCCTGAGCTGTTTTTCGTAATAGCCCAGTTTTTCGCCTCTATCACCCGTTTTGAAATCGATCAAGGTCACGCTATCCCTGTCAATGACGACCCTGTCCATCCGGCATAACGATCCATCGGGACCGACGAACTCGGCCTCGCGCTGTACTGCGCGTCCCTCTGCGTTCTCAAACCACGGCTTCACGCCGGGCATGTTCAAGAAGATGCGGATCGCATTTGAGAACTCGGATTGGTCGTATTTTTCCGGACCGCGGCAAAGGACATCCTTGACCAGATCCGGCAATGACTTTTCTGTCCTTTCATCAAAGTATTCGATCTCAGCCAGGACCGCATGGATCAGATCGCCTTTGCCCGTGTCCTGCCTGCGGCCCACGGTCCAGCCTTTTTCCTGATACTGCGTGAATTCAAAACCACCTCTTTTCGGCAAGATCACGCTTACGGGCTGCGCCGGCGGCAATGCTGCTTTGGGGCCGGCAGCGGCAGCCTTCTTGCCGTATTCACAGGTCTCGAACAGGTCGAGCGGGCCCAGTTCCTCAACTTTCGCTTTTGCCTTTGTTTTTCTCTTTCCCTTTTCTTTCTCTTTTTTGACTTCGGACGCGGCGCTGCCGCCGGGCTCATCAACAGATACGTCCTCGATCGCCCTGACCACAATGTTGTACAGTTCGTTCTTTGCCCGCGTGAGCGCGACATACTGCACGTTCAATTCCTGGATGCGTTCGTCCAGTGTCGATTCGTAATAGACTTTCGTGAGACGCGGGCTGTGTTCCTGCATCTTTTTATTGATATACCTGACCAGCAGGTTTTCACCTTCGCGGTCAAAGTACATGCAGTCGCTGAAGCCGCCTTTGTCACTGAACAGATTGACCACCACCGGGAACCCCAGTCCCTTTGCCTTATGAAAGGTCATGACCTTGACCGCGTCCAGGTAGTCAGGCAGCATGATATTCAATATATTTTCCTGACCCTCTTCGGCCACGAGCTCGGCGAACTGCTTGATGTCGTTCATGCCCTGGCCTTCGAGGGTCACGATCGCCTCGAGGAACCGCACCAGAAATCCGGTCTCATCGGGAAAATTCTCCAGCACCCGGAACGTCCGGTAGACCTCGATAACGAGATCGTATAAAGGATAGTAACCGACGATCTTGTAGAGCCGCTCAAAATAAAGATCCCACAATCCCCTAAAATCATCATGTTCGCGGAGCCAGGTATAGAAATAGGTGTCGTCTCCGCTTAAAGTTTTTTCGACGAGCATGTCACGGATCCGGTCCGTGGCCGTCTTGCCGTGGCTGCCCTGGACGGCGCGGCTGAAGATATCGCCGGTTATGAATTCGGCGAATTTCAGGTTATCGACCGGCGAATCGAGGAACTGCAGTAAGCCGATGATCTCCATGACGATCTTACGTTTCTTGATGCTCAGGGAGCTGTACGAGGCCGCATTGATCCTGGCTTCGGTGAGCCAGGCGACGATCTCTTCCACGCCCCAGTTGGCGTAGGTCAGGACCGCGATATCTTTCAGAGCATGACGCTGACCGGCGTCTTTCACGATGTCGAGCAGGACCTGTTTCTCCTCTCTTTCCTCGGTCTCCTTGATTACCACGGTCCGGACATAACCAAGACCGGCCTTTGCCGGTTCAACGCGCTGCCGGTATCCGGTCAGTCCGGTCCGGTCTTCGGGCAACAGTTCGGTGCCCACTTGTTTCTTCAGCCGGTCCTTGAATAATAGATCCACGTAGTCAAGGATAACACCGTCGCTGCGGTGATTTTCATCCAGCGACTTAAGCTCCATGCTGCCGGTCAGGCTCGGTGAAAGGCACTGCTCGTGCTCAGCGCCCGTGATACAGCGGATCACGTGGCGCATGATGCGGTAGTCAGCCTTGCGGAACTGGTAGATCGCCTGCTTCAGGTCACCGACCGCGAACAGCGTTCCGCCCTTGGCAAAAGCCTCATCCAGCAGCAGCATCGCGTTCTGCCACTGGACCCGGTCGGTATCCTGGAATTCATCAAGCAGGAAGTGGTAGAGCCGGTCGCCGAGCCGGCAGTAGATGTCAGGGATAATACCCTGGTCGATATATCGGACAAGCTTTTTGTTGATATCGTCAAAGTGAAGCAGTGCTTTCCGGCGCTTAACTTTTTCCAGCAAAGTTTTAAAATGGCGATACAGGCTGCCGTAGGACGCATACTGCTCAAGCGAAATGATATCGGTTATTTCGCTGACCGCGGTCCGGATCCGGCTGGCAAGTTCCTGCCCTTCGCGCGAGGATAACATCCGCTTGGCCCCGTACTTGATCCACGCGTTCTCAGCGCGATAACCCTTGAAAAACCTGTTCAGATCGAACCGGACATGGTCTTTGTGCTCAAACGAGCGCACCGCGTCCACGTAAAGATCGTCTTCCGTATATCCGAAGCCTTTTACCTGTTCGTACAGCCCGTAAAGTTCTTCGTATTTTCTTTTTTTTGCTTGCCCCTGGTCCGGGAACTGAATCTCTTCGAGAACCTTGCCCTCCTGTTTTAGGAATAACTCGAACTGTTTCTTGATGTACGAGGAGGGATTCCAGATATAGGTGCTGGAAAACTGGTTTAGGAGCTCGAGGAAATCATCGATCGCGCGGTACGGAATATCGATGCCGGTCATGGAGAGCATGGTATTGACCGTCTCCTCCACGAGCTTGGTATAGGAATCGGTGATATCGTGGTCCGGCGGAATGCCGAGCTCGTCAGCGGAGCTGCGCAGGATGCGGTTCATGAAGCTGTCGATCGTCTGAACATGAAAATCCGAATAACGGTCGATTATCATCTCCAGGGCCTGTCCCGCCTTTTTCACCAGCTGTTCGCTCTCCATGGTGATCAGGTCGAGGGTCTGCTGCTTTTCGACGCTGTCGGTATCGAAGGCGCACTTTTTCAGCCATCCGATGATCCGCTGCTTCATCTCCCGGGCGGTGTTGTTGGTGAAGGTAATGGCCAGGATATTGACCAGGTCGCTGTGATGCCGCGCGACCGCGCGCGACAAAATGAACTGGACATACCGCTGGGTCAGCGTGTGCGTCTTGCCGGAACCGGCCGACGCGTCGATGACCAGCAAGTGAGGGAACTTGAGCGCCGTATCTTTTTTTAGGACCATACGGAACGGTCAGACATGAAAAACGGGGGTTTTCATGCCCCCGTTACCATCGTTTCTTCGCGCGCGATCATTGCGGGAACAGTTTTTTCGCGCGGTTCTTGAAATCAACGAGCATGGCTTCATTGCGCTGGGTTTCCTGCTTGAGCTGCTCTTCCTGCTCCCTGGTTTTTTGCAGCAGGTCCGTGTATTTTGTATTGGCTTCCTTGACGATCTGTTCAGCGATCCTTTTCTGTTCTGCCAGGTCGTCATCCATGTTCACGACGATCGTGAATAGGTTGTCGGTTATGAACATCCGGCGCTTGTTCTGCTGCTGCACCCGTTCGCACTCTTTGACGCAGATCCCGATCCACAATTCATCCGGTTTCCCGGTCAATGTGAAAGGAAGTTCTATATACCGGGGGTTGGTCGAATGCTGTTTGATCCGGCTTTCATCGATGCCGACAATCTTTACCAGACCTTTTTCGTTCTCCATGATCCGTTCCCCCTGTTTATTTTTTCTTAAAGATCCCGAACAGACCGCCCTTTTTGTCGTCATCTTCCTTGTCTTTCTGAATTACGATCGTGGGCGCGGCGACCGTTGACTTTTTCTCTTCCGTTGTCTTGGGTACGATCCTGAGCAGCCCGGTTGAGATCAGACCATAAAGGACTTTAGAAGCTTCGAATTCGGAAATGTTCACGCGCCTGGCAATATCGCTGATCGTCAATGTACCGTCCACGAACGCCAGGACCTTCCACTCTTCAGGTCTCAAGTTGATCTTCTCCACTCCCGCATCCGGAACCTCGACGATCCTGACCACGACGTCGAACGAAGGTATCAATTTTTGCAGTTTGTTCAACTCATCGATCCGCCGGGCGGCTTCCAGTATTACCTGTTGAATGGGCAGGTCGACCGTGTGTTCAAAACTCTCCTCGCTCTGATTGAACACGAACCTTCCGCGCTTCCAGCTCAGGATCGTGTCGATCGCGGGCTCCCCCTTGATCGTATTCGTCTTGGCGTGGACGACCATGCCGCCCTTAAAGTAAACGACGCCCACGTCCGCGAACGTCTGGATGCGCAGGCTGCCGTCCTTGGCTCCCAGTTGGATCAGCTGGAAGACGTCGGTCAGCTCAAAATCTTCTAAATTGCCTTCGAGTGCCATTAGGTCTTGTAAACTCCCATCTGACGGTATTTGTCGATCCTTTGCTTGACCAGATCATCCGGCGCCAGTTTTTTCAATTCTTCCAGGTTGCGCGCCAATGCCTTTTTAATGTTGCGCGCGGTGGTCTCGAAATCAAAATGGGCACCACCGACCGGTTCCGGAACGATCTCATCGATAACATTGAATCGTTTAAGGTCCTGAGCCGTGGTCTTTAGCACTTCGGCGGCCTCCTTGTTGCGCGACGAATCGCGCCACAGGATCGAAGCGCACCCTTCAGGCGTAATGACCGAGTAGACCGCGTTCTCCAGCATCAGCACACGGTCGCCAAGAGCAATGGCCAGAGCACCGCCCGAACCGCCTTCTCCGATGATCGTAACGATCACGGGCACGCGCACCGCGGCGAACTCCAGAAGGTTCTCGGCGATCGCCATTGCCTGTCCGCGCTCTTCCGCGCCTTTGCCCGGATACGCGCCAGGCGTGTCCACGAATGTAATAACGGGCAGGTTGAATTTACCGGCAAACCTTAAAAGCCGCAGCGCCTTGCGATACCCCTCGGGGTGCGGGCTGCCAAAATTGCGCCTTATCTTCTCCTTGGTATCCCTGCCCTTCTGCTGGGTGATCAAGATCAGGCTGTGCGCATCAAGCTTCGCCAAGCCGGCAATAATGGCGGGGTCGTCGCTGAACCTGCGGTCGCCGTGAAGTTCGATAAAATCGTTGAAAATGAGCTTCATCAGGTCAGCAGCATAGGGCCGTCTTGGATGCCTTGCCAGCTGAACGCGTTGCCAGCGGGTAAGGTTGGAGTAGATCTTTTTGCGCAACCGGTCGGCCTGAGCCCTGAGCCGCTCGATCTCATCATCGACGCCCGGCAGTTTTTCAAGCTCGGCGATCTTGGTCTCCAGTTCGATTATCGGGCGCTCAAAATCCAGCCACAGACCATTCATGACGTTATCTCGCTGTTGCCTGTCATTCCCATGAAAATGGGAATCCAGTCTTTTGTTCCTGGACTCCTGTTGGAATTTATCCCGTACTGCGATACGGGACAGGAGTGACAAAATTCATTCGCCGTCATTCGTCTTACTCGTTCACTCATTCGTAGCATTCATTCCCTTTAAAAGGATAATCCGACGCCCACCGTGTTAACCAATCCAAGGTTGTATGGGTACAAAGCAGCGCCGTATTCGACCGTGAACGTGCCCGCCGTGACGACGACACCGAAACCGGGATAAAAACGCTGTCGGTAATTGATCCCGACCCGGCATTCCATGACCGGCACCACCGGGATACGCCAGGCATGACCGAATTCGAACGACCCGCTGTTGATCAGGTAATGCACGTCAAAACAGGCTACCGCCTTCTTGACATTCACGGAACCGCCCGCGCTCAGTTTCGCGGGCAGGTTCACATCTTCGTTGTTGATCGTCAATTTATATCCGATATTGGTCGCACCAAAACCAAAATTGAACCCCGTTCCCTCGTACGCCAACGCGCCGTCAAATGCCAGGGTCTGATCTCCATAGACGTAGATATTTTCCGCGATATACCTGACCGTCAAACCGACCCTGCCCTTTGAAGAAACCCTGGTGCTGCCGCTGATGCCGAGCGAAAAATCATTCGCCGAATAGTATGCCATTGAATCATCGGAAGGATAATAAGGATGCTGTTCGATATCCCCGTAATCGAAATTTGTGATCGAAAGGCCAAAATCGCGGTCATTGAACCGCCGGCACAAAGCGAGCGATATGCTTTTCATCCCCACGTAAAGATGATTGTAGTAGCAGGTTAAACGGAAATCATCGCCCGCGACGAGGTGCGCGGGGTTGTAAAAAACGGCCTCACCGCCGCTTGATGCGGAAAATGCGGTGATGACGCCGGCCGGCGACGCTGGCATAAGCAACGACGATACGCCGGCATTGGCAATAAGCAGGCACAACAGAATACTCATGGTTCAATTACTCCTCGATTATCTCGACATTAGCCCGGGGCAGGACCACCCGCTTTTTATCGGGGAGTTCGACTTCCAGGACCCTTACCTTTGCTTCAGTTTCGATAATTTCCAGGGCAACCGGAAGGTTAACGACTTTTCCAATGGCGCCAAAATACGGTTCCCGGATTATCCGCACTGACATGCCGATCTCCATACCGCTGCCCATTGAGATATGCGATGTCTTTCGGTCCGCCCGCTCTTCGAGGGGCACGATCACTTCCGGTCGCATCACGCCGGCGCGGATCTGCGTCGCGCCGTTGATCGACGCCTTGTTGCCGCAAAGCGACTTAAGGAGGTTGAACGTGCGGTCGGCCATGTTCAATTTTCCGAAACCCTCGGTCGCGATCAGTGTAAGCCCGACCTTTTCAGAACCCGTGATCGCCACGCCGATATCGTAACCCATGAATTTTTTCAGATCGTTGTCTTCGATACCGCCCACGATCACGCCCTTGATGCCGACCGTGCGCGCCTTGACCATTGCGTCATAAGTGATCATCGAACCGCCGATGACGATCTTACCCCGAAAGATCTCGCTCAGGTCGTTTTCCGTCAGCACTTTATCCGGTTTATCCGTCGCCATTGCGAGCTCGCCGATCGTCTCGCCGCCAATACCGAAGATCCCCTGAACAAAACTCCCCTTTGTCCGTACGGTTACGCCCTCATTTTTGTAGGTTTCCGAAACCTCGCCGTCGATATACGCGATGACCTCGACCGGGATCGGCGGCTCCCTCAGTATAACCTGACCGGTGATCTTGGACGCGCTCTCTACTTTTCCAGTTATCGGACTTCTAACGGAAGATTTGAACAGACCAAAAAGCCCTTTATTCTGGGCGATAATTTCATCTTTTTTTATGTCTTCCCCGACTTTTTTGAGCATGACATCATCGATCTCGTCAGGCAGGCTTCCCAATAAGCCGGCGACATTGAGCGTCTGGACATTGCCGGGCAGGGAAGTATGCGCCACGATCTTTTCAGCGTTAACTTTCTCCCCCGGTTTAACAAGAATATCTCCTGGTAACGGCAGACGTCTTTGTTTTTCAAGTACCGTATATGCCAGGACTTTTAATCCCGGTGTATATGCATGGGCCAATGAAACCTCCTTCTCGTCATCGCCATAGCTGCCTTGTGGACGTCGACGCTTATTTTCATCAATACCCTTCGGCTCACCCGCTGCCAAATCATTGAAAAATCATGAATATGGACGGCTTGGTGAGAATTTGCAGCATAAATTCAAGTCTATCATTATTATATCTAAATTTGAACGCCGGTCAAGACCTGTTCTGCTGATACTGATGCGGTCGGTTCATGGTTTCGCGCGCCTATTAACAAATTTTCCTGCCGCTGCCATGTTCATGAGGTCATCGCTGAGAGTCATGCGCGGAGTTTCCATGATGAACGGTTTGCCGTTCAGGCCCGGGTGGTTCGCGATATAGCCCATGCCTTTTCCGATCTCACCCTTGCCGATATGCCAATGCCGGTCATGGCGGGACCCAAGCGCGGTCCGGGAATCGTTAAAATGGACAAGTTCGAGCATTTCAAAACCGATCACGCGGTCGAATTCCTTCAATGTGCGATCCACGGCGTTCTTCGAGCGCAGGTCATATCCGGCTTGGAAGGCATGCGCCGTGTCCAGCGTTATGCCGATGCGCGAACGGTCCTTGATGCCACCGGTGATCTCGGCAAGGTGTTCAAACCGATGCCCGATCTCATTTCCCCTTCCGGCAGTGTTCTCGATCAGTACCGCTACTTTGTTCCTGACCGTTTCAAGAACCCGGTTTATGCCTGAAATCATCTGCCTGATCCCTGCTTTAAGGTCGACCGACGATCCGGCATGCATGATAACATATCCGGCTCCAATGATCTCAGCCCGGCGCAGTTCTTCCTGCAGCGAGTCAGCGGCGCGGTCATGAAATTTCGATTCTGGGATCGCCAGATTCGGCAGGTACGGCATATGAACGAACACCGGCGCTATCGATGCCTGCGCCAGGTCCTTTACAAACACCGCGCAATCTTCGCGGTTCAGGGCATTATATTTCCAACCCCGGGGGTTGCGTGAAAAGATCTGGACCGTTTGGCACTGGCGCTCCAGTGCGCGTGCCGTGACGCGGGCAAACCCCTGGGCGATCGAAATATGAAAACCAAAACGGATCACTTTTATCGAATTACACGAATGATACCGAATGGGACGAATTCACCACAATGGGTCAGGAAGCGTTCGGCGGTTTTTCGCTTGTCTTCTTCACACTGCAGACCGGACAGACCCGCTTATTTTTTTTCTGGATAAGACCCTTGCCGCAGACCGTGCACTTCTCGTCAACCGGTGGATAGAACGAAGAAAAACCACAGGCCTTGCAGCGGTACAGCTTGCCCCGCTTGCCGGTTATCACGGAAACATCGCCGCTGCAGATTGGACAGGGGGTGCCGTGGGTCTTATTCTCAGTGTATCGGCAGTCCGGGTACCCGGAACATGCCAGGAACTCGCCAAACCGGCCGTGCCTGACGATCAGGTCCCGGCCGCATTTCGGGCATTTCCGATCGGTTTTCTCCACCGCCAGGTTCTCGGAATATTTGCACTCCGGAAACCCGGAGCAGGCGAGGAATTTTCCGTATTTACCCCAGCGCACAACCAGCGGTTTCTGGCATTTTGGGCACTGCTTATCAACGACCGGAGTCATGCTGTCCTTGACCTTCTCGGATTCTTTTTTTGCGGTTTCAAGCGACACGACGAACGGGTCGTAAAATTCCCGCACCACGTCCTGCCAGATTTTCTTTCCATTCTCCACCTGGTCAAGTTCCTCTTCCATCCGGGCTGTGAACGAAACGTCGAAAATATTCGAGAGTTTGGGTATTATGATCTTATAGACCTCAAATCCCAGCTCGCTGGGAACGATCTTGCCGGCCTCCCTGGTCACGTAGCGGCGGTAGAACAAGGTCTGCAGGATGTGCGCATAGGTGGACGGGCGGCCGATCCCGTTGTCCTCAAGTTTTTTAATTAAACTCGCGTCGGTGAACCGCGGCAGCGGTTCGGTCTGCTTTTCTTCGTAGGTCACTTCGCAGAGACGCACTGAATCACCGACCTTGAGCTCGGGCACGAACCCGCGATCGATCGGGTCTCCGGATAGGAGCTGGTAGCCCAGGAACACCGGCTTCATCTCTTCCGACTTGAAACCAATACCCATGTGCTCCAGGATCGCCTCCTTCATGGCATACCGCGCGGCGGCCATCTGCGAGCAGACATAGCGGTTGTAGATAAGCTTGTACACGTCGTACTGATCCGGGGTCAGGTGTTCCTTGATCGTGTCCGGTTCGAGATTCATTTTGGTCGGCCGGATGGCTTCATGACCAGCCTGCGTATTTTTCCGGTCCTTGTAGGTTCTTATCTCCTTGCACAGGTACTCATTTCCGTATTTGCCGCCGATGTATTCCCGTAATTCTTCCAGTGCCTGGGCATTGACGCGCACCGAATCGGTCCGCATGTAGGTTATGAGACCGATCATTCCTTGCGGCAGTTTCACGCCTTCGTACAGACCCTGGGCGATGCTCATGGTCTTCGCCGGCGGGAGATTGCACTCTCGCGAAGCTTCCTGCTGCAGGCTCGAAGTGATGAACGGCGGCGGCGGAACCCGTTCCGGATTCGTTTTTCGGAAGGTAACGACCGGGAACCGTGTATCCTGTTTTAGAAAACTCTCAAACCTTGCCAGCTCGTCCTTGTTGGCGATCTTGCGGACCGCGCCGTCAATACGCCACAGCGTCCCTTTGAATTTTTCGTTCTTATCGGTCTCGAACTCGGCGACCGCATTCCAGTAGGGCGTCGGCACGAATGCCCGGATCTCGTTTTCCCGTTCGCAGATAAGGCGCAGTGCGACGCTCTGCACGCGGCCGGCGGAAAGCCCCCGCTTGAGCACTTTCCACAGGATCGGACTCGTGTAGTAACCGACGATCCGGTCAAGCACGCGCCGCGCTTTGTGGGCTTCAACCAGGTTCTTGTTGATCGAAGTCGTCGAACGCAGGGCTTTTTTGACGTAATCCGGCGTTATCTCATAGAATAAAACCCGCTTAATATTGGCGGCCTGTGAATTCAGTTCCTCGGCGAGGTGCTGAGCGATCGCCTCGCCTTCGCGGTCGGGATCGGACGCGATAAAGATCTCGGTGGATTTTTTGCACGCCTTCTTGATCTCCTGGATGATCTTGGACTTTCCTTTGATCTTGATATAACGCGGCTCGAAGTTGTTATCGACATCGACGCCGAGCGTCGACTTCGGCAGGTCCTTTACATGACCTTTGGATGAAACAACCGTAAACGCGCGTCCCACGTAGGTTTTAATGGTCTTCGCTTTTGTCGGTGATTCGACAATGATCACCTTCTTTCCTGTTTCCGCCACAGCGCATTATAACCAGAAAGTTTCTTTCGTCAAGAGCCATGCGGGCAGACGCTCCGCAAAAGGTTTGTTTCGATTGCTTGACTTAACGCGGTATTTTGTTATACTCTACTCAGAAAGGTTATCAGTAAAACAGGAGACAATCGCATGCCTAAAGGAATATTATCTTTTATCAAATGCGCCGGCTGAGCGTCCAAAATGTCGGCTGCGCAGTTGGCGCAGGCTCTATCCGCGCTTCCCAAGATCGAAGATCCTGATCTTCTGGTCGGGTTGAACACGGCCGATGACGCGGGCGTTTACCGGATCAGCGATGAACTGGCCCTTGTGTACACGATCGACATCCTGGCGCCGGTCGTGGAAGATCCGTTCATTTTCGGTCAAATCGCGGCGGCCAATTGCATCTCAGATGTTTACGCGATGGGCGGTGATCCGAAGATCGCTCTCAACATCATCGGGTTTCCCATGAATGGCGATCCCAAGGACCTCGGCGAAATACTGCGGGGCGGGCAGCACAAGGCGCAGGAAGCCGGGGTCACGATCGTGGGCGGTCACACGTTCAACAACGCGGATATCAAATATGGAATGTCTGTGGTCGGCTATATCGATCCCAGCCGGATAATTACCAACGCTGCGGCTAAACCCGGCGATGTCATTCTCCTCACCAAACCGGTCGGCGTGGGCACTATTCTCCATGCTTACATCCTTGACAAATTGCCCCTTGAAGAAATGGCGCCCGTGGTCGCGGCCATGACCACACTGAACCGCGAAGCATCGCTCGCGGCGCGTCGCGCCGAAGCCGATGCCGGTACGGATATCACTGGCTATGGCCTGGCCGGACACCTGGTCGAAATGGCGCAGGCCAGTAATACGGGGATCGAGCTTTATCTTTCGAAGATACCCGTTCATGAACGGGTGTTGGAGATCTATAAAAGCGGCATCTCGGAACCGGGCATAATGATGAATATGAACGCGTTCGGCAGTAATGTGCAGAATGCCAGCGGTAACGATGAACTATTCTCCATTATCTTCGGGGCGGAGACATCAGGTGGCATGGCTATTGTCCTGCCGGAACAAAAGGTCAGCACCTTTCTGGATAGCTGCAAAGACAAAAATGTGGCGATCATCGGCCGCGTGACATCGGAAAAAGCCGGCCATTTGATCGTGAAACCATGAGGAGGTCAGTATGCCCAAATACTTGATAACCCTCGCACCCTTGCCTAAAGATATGGTAAATAACACGTGAAAAACGGTCTGTGCTGCTTCTGTAGGAAGCGGTATGACCTTGGAAAGGGCTTATGTTGATGAAGAACACGGCCAGGCGATCTGCTGTTGGAGCGCTCCTGACCGCGCCAGCATTGAAGGCTTGTTTGCCAAAGCAAAAGTTACGACGGAATCGATCAGGAAAGTCGAGGAGCACCTACCCTCGCGCTGATAAACAGACAGCTCACCTTTATCAAGAGCCGGGAATATTTTATCCCGGTTCTTGTATTTAAATATGGTTAGTGGCATTGGGGTCTACCCGGGGTTGGGGAACAAGCATATCCGATATACCCCGGGTAGTACATTTTAGAGAGCGATGAAATGTAATTATTCAATTTTCGGTAGAGTTGTAGCCGCGGGCTTCAGCCTGCGTAAAGATCTATTGAAATTTAAAGTGACTTCGCAACCTAAAGGTTGCGGCTACATTTGTTCAACTAAGTTTTGAACAATTGCGATGAAATCTCGCTCTTGACATTGCCCGCAAAATAAATATAATTTTACTAATGAATAGAGTAAAGATGCATATTTTGATTATTTCAGGGGAACTCAAATGACTGGCCGGGAACAAAGACCCGGTCGGGTCTGCACAATAAGCACCAAGCACCATACACCAAGCAACAAACACATACAAAAACCAAAAAATATAGACACTAGTTCCCAATGGCGGGGCAACAAATGACTCGCCAATGCTTGGGGCTCGGTCGAGCCCACCCAATAAAGCTTCCATCAGCTAAAAACACAGGGTTGCCGGATAACGCCGGATCATTCCGGCGATCTTGGCATCGCAGGATTACCCCGTGAAAAAAAGTGTGAAGATCATGCTTTATGCCCGTCGTAAAAAGATCCGCTGGAACGACGAAACGGACGATGAAGAACTCAACCAACGCATGGTGCTGGCTGCCTGGCCTGATCTTGACACCTGCATCGAGCTGTATTACAGACTCACTCCGACGATGGTCCAGTATCGAAAGAAAAATGAGCCGCCGATGAACATGGATTGCACGGCTCGATTCACCAGATCCACAAACAAATACTGCATAACCGATGAATTAAAGATACAGGTCATTGATGCGCTGACTAAATTAGTGTTCAGGATACCGTCCAGCGGGCTGGGCGATGTCCAGATCAAAGAAAAAGCAGATCTCCGGCACCTCAGGATCTCATATTTTTGGCGCGTTTTCTACCGGAAAAATGAAAATACGATCCAGCTTCTGGAGTTGTGTCCGCATAAAAAACCAGCTTATTTAAAGCGCTTATAAGGTAGTGCGAGAGTGGAAAAGTATGATGTTTACTGATTTTATTAAGGAGGCGGTATGAATAAAGACCCTGCAGTACAAAACCACAAAAAAATGTGGCAGGAGCTGGGACTGGACGTCAAGCTCCATAATGAAGTTCTGGCTTCGATCAACGATCAGTTCCGGAAAACGGTTGCCAACCAGAAAAACCGGCCGGCGGGCATGGCGTATTTTGACCTTGTCCTGCATGAATCACACGGCGGCAGGATCGCCGAGATCATAGCAGAAAAGAAAAAAGGCAATAAAATGATCGGTACCTTCTGCATTTACGTACCCGACGAGATCGCACTGGCGGTCGATATCGTCCCGGTCGCGCTGTGCGGGGGCACTAATTTTTCTGTACCTTACGCGGAAAAAACGTTTCCCCGCGATATCTGTCCCCTGATCAAGTCAACGCTGGGCCTGGCTTTTTCCAAAACGTGTCCGTACGCTCCGATAAAAAGCATGGCGGTCGGCGAGACGACCTGTGATGCCAAAAAGAAAACCTGGGACATTCTTGCCCAAAAAGTCAATTTTCACATCATGGAACTACCGCAGAAAAAGGGTATCATCGACACCCACCTCTGGCTTAACGAGGTCAACGAATTCGCCGGCAAATTGGAACAGCTTGCCGAAAAAAAACTGACCGCCGAAAAACTCGGCGTGGCCATAAAGATTATAAACAACAAACGCCGCGGCCTGCAGCGTCTGAGCCGTCTCCGCAGCCAGAACCCGCCGCCGATCAGCGGGCTTGACGCGCTGGTCGTCATGCAGGCGGCCCTGAACGACGAACCGGTGAGGTTCACTCAGCGTCTTGAGGAACTGAACCGCGAGCTTGAAATGCGGACCGAGCAGGGGATCTCGCCGTTTCCCAAAGGTGTCAAGCGGATCATGATCTCGGGATGTCCCGCGGTCATGGGTAACTGGAAACTTCATTCACTAATCGAAAACGCCGGCGCGGCCGTGGTCGCCGACGAAACCTGCACGGGCCTTCGCTACTATGATGATCTCGTGGACGAAAATCCAGCTGACGTGGAAGGGCAGCTCGCGGCGATCGCTGACCGCTACCTGAAGATCAATTGTTCCTGTTTCACGCCGAACAATGACCGCCTTGATAAGATCATAAAAACCGCGCGGGATTTCAAGGCTGACGGCGTCGTTCAATATGTTCTCCAATACTGCCACACCTATAACGTTGAGGCCATCAGGGTAGATGGCATGCTAAAGCAGAATAACGTACCGAGCCTGAAGATCGAAACCGACTACTCGGAAGAGGATACCGGGCAGTTAAGAACCCGGGTAGAAGCGTTTTTGGAAAAAATCGCCTAAGAGGACCTATCCGCTGCGCTGGCCTTGACATTGGTTCAAGAACCATAAAATTTGCCGTTCTTGACAACCACTCGATAACCGATTACCGGGTTGTGGAAACCGGCACTGATCCGCTGGGAAACGCAAAAACTATATTGGATGGAAGCCCCTATGACCGAATAACCGCGACCGGGTATGGCCGGTACCTGGCTCACGAGAATTTTGCATATCCGGTGATAACGGAGATCAAAGCCTACGCGCTGGGCGCTTACTTTCTGTTTCCAGGCTGCCGCACGGTTATCGACATCGGCGGGCAGGACAGCAAGATCATTAAGATCATCAACGGCAAAGTCGAGGATTTTGAAATGAACGACCGTTGCGCCGCGGGAACCGGGAAGTTCCTTGAGGTAATGGCGCACACTCTGGGCTATACGATCGAGGACTTCGGAATTGAAGCAATGCGGGCTCAAAAGCCGGTCAGTATTAACGCCATGTGTACGGTTTTTGCCGAATCCGAGGTCGTATCCCTGCTGGCGCGCGGTGAGAAACCAGGGAATATCGCCCTGGGTATCCATCAATCCATCGTGAGCCGGTTGCAGGCGTTGATCGGGAGGGTAGGTTTCCTTGATGAAATCGTCTTTGCCGGAGGGGTGGCAAAGAACCGGTGCATCGTTTCTTTATTGGAAAAGAACCTGGCAAGGAAACTGCTTGTGCCCGACGAACCGCAGATCGTCGGCGCCATCGGCGCCGCGATCGCTGCGGGTTGCATTAACAAAGAATAAAATGATAAAACAACAAGGAAAGGAGAGGAACATGAGAGGCAGGAAGTATCTGTACGCTATCTTCGCCATGCTGGTCATGGCAGGTATAGGCAGCGCCGCAGTGCTGCCCATGGTCGGTGTCGACATCCCCGTAAGAAGCAAGTATGTCTGGCGCGGCGCCGTATTCAACACCGATCCGGTACTCTGGCCTGATGCCTGGATCAACTGGTTCGGATTCACGTTCTGCGCGTGGGGTTCGATGGACCTGACCGACGTGAAGGAAAAACAGCTGTCACTCACTGATCTGGCACTCTTCCTCGATTACACGCGGCCAGTCGGCCCGGTGACACCCACTGTCGGTTTCGCGCTGTATAATTATCCGGGCTCTGCTTATGGGGATGCGTTTCCGACAACCGGCGAGGTCTACGCGAAGGTGTCAGGCAGTTTGGGCGTCCTTCAGGCCGCGTTGAACCTAAACTATGACGTGATGGAAGCCAAAGGTCTATATGTCTCGCCATCGATCACCAAGGTTTTGCCCCTGGGTCCGGTAGCATTAAGCCTTACATTATCAGGCGGATTCGCCGATGGCAATCATAATGTTTATTATTACGGTCTTGACAAAACCTGCTTCACCGACTTAACCGCGGTGCTGAAACTCACATTCACGCCGTCGGGTCCACTGGCGAAATGGCTGATGATTTCGGCCGATATCGATTACGCCATGCTGATCGATTCAGAACTAGCGGACCTCGTCGAAACATACGGCGACTCGAAGAACATCTATGGCGGCGGTGGAATCGGCATTTATTACCTGTTCGGGGGTGAGTAATGGGAAACACCATTTATTACTGGATCACGACCATCGCCTACTCAGCGCTAGTAATCATACTGGGTTTTGTCAGCTGGAACAAAGCCCGTGGCAAGACCGCGACCGGTCAGATCCTTGATTTCTGGATCGCGAGCCGCGAACTGCCCGGCTGGCGTCTCGCCGTATCCCTGACGTCAGGCTGGCTCATGCTGGGTTGGCTGGGATACGGCATGTCGATGGTGTACCAGATGGGGCTATCCGGTGCCTGGATGCTGTTCATTCCCTGGTTCATACTCTGCTTCATCATTATCTGGATGGTCCCATTCGTGCGCCGGCTGCCTGCGATATCCCTGCCCGAAGCACTGGCAAAACGGTTTGGCACAGACACCCGTTATATTTTTGCGCTCTGTTCGATCTTTGTCTTTACCTCATGGACCGGCGCTGAACTCTACATGATGGGTCACTTGGGCGCGCCGTTCCTCAACGTTTCACCGGTTGCGGTCATGATTATCATTGTGATTCCAGTAATGCTCTACACTTTTTTTGGCGGCTTCCGGGCTGACGTGCTCACCGATGTTGCGCAATTCCTTATCATGGCGCCGTTCATAGTTATTCTCGCAATCGTAGGCCTTAGCGCAGCCGGCGGGATTACCCAGGGAAACATCCTTGGCCGACTGGCAGAAACCGCGACTCCTTATTATGGACAGGGATCAATGTTTCGGTTATTTGCATGCGGCATCGCTATGCCTATTATTCTGCTATTCGCTTACCTGCCCGGCTGGATGGTCGAGCAGGATCTATTGCAAAGAATCCAGGCTGCCAAAAGCCTGAAGCAAGCATACCGAATGGCATATTTCAGTTTCGTTCTCATAATTGTCTTTGTCTTGATTTTCCCTTTGCTCACCGCCTTTAGCGCAATTGTCCTTTTCCCGCCTGGTGCGGAAACTAGCGCTGCCGCGATTGGAAGCGATGCAACCGGTATCATCTCCGCGATAATTCTCAAGTACTTCCCTATATGGGCGCAAATTCTCATGCTCGTGGGAATAATCGCATCGCAGATGTCAACGGTTGATACTTTTGCCAATGTCACCGCAATGCCTTTATCGTACGACCTCATACAACCGATTTTCTTCAAGAAAGCACCGCGACCTGTCGCTCTCCAGTGGACGCGAATTCTTGCTGTCATAGCGATATTACTGGGGTTCGTGTATGCGATCAACGCTACTTCGTTGATGGATGTCTATATCCTCTCATCCGGCGTGCTGACCGCGTCGATCGCGATCCCGGCATTCGCGATATTCTGGAAAAAAGCCAACAAGCTCGGCGTGACCCTGAGCGCGATAATGGGTTTTGTCGGCAATGTTGTATTTTATATTTTGGAGTACCATGTCTGGAAGCACAATTTCCAGCCCAAATGGTTTGCTGATACTTACCTCGGTTACATTATCATTGGATTGATCGGTTCAGTTCTCGGTCTTGTTATCGGCTCGCTGATAGGAAAGCCATCTTCTCAGGAGCAACTAGCGGTGGTAGCACCTAAACCACTTGAAGGGATGGAGATTTTTGATTTGGCAAAAGAACCTTAAGGAGGTTATTATGGAAAAATACATGAAAGACTACACGATAAAGGACGTACAGGACGTCTATGACGGACCCGGCGGGCTGCTCTGGGAGGCGGTCATGACCGAGCAGATCCATTCGGGCGGCGCCGAAGCCACCGACGTCCTGGCGAAGAAACTGGGCTTGAAAAAAGGCATGGTCGTCGCCGACCTGTGCAGCGCGCTGGGCGCGCCGGCGAGACACATCGTCCAGAAATACGGCGTTACGGTCAAAGCCGTGGACGCTACCAAGACCATGATGACAAAGGCCATTCAGCGGACTAAAGATGCCGGTCTTGAGAAATTTATCGAGTTTTACGAAGGCAACGTCATGGACCTGCCCTTCAAAGCCGGATCGATCGATGTCGTCTGGGGTCAGGAAGCATGGTGCTATGTCACGGACAAAGAACGGTTGCTCCGCGAGGCGTACCGCGTTCTGAAAACAGGCGGCATGATCGGCTTCACAGACTGGATAATTACCGGTGACATTTCGCCCAAAGAGCTCGAACCCCTCTATGATTCCATGGCTTTCCCCTACATGGAATGTATTAAGGGTTATCAAGAGCTGCTCAAGAAAGTCGGGTTCAAGAATATCGAAGCGATCGATAACACTCAGTCTTTCGCCAAGTGCTTTGACCAGTATCATGACATGGTGACGGTTCAGATGAAACCGACCATAATGAAAAATTTCGGCCCTGATCTGTACAGTTTTGCCGAGAATCTGGTTACGATCTGGCGCAAAGCAGCGCAAGAGCATAAAGTCGGCAGCGGGATGTTCATTGCGAAAAAATAACACGGGCACAATACCACCTTGTTCATGCGGGGTGCGCGCACGCGCACCCCGCATATTTGTCATGGGATTGCTTACGTATTGCGCCACTTGACTAAAACGGAAATTCTGACTATGCTCGGTAAACTAAGGAGATGAGAAAAATGACACCAGCGGATATCACGCAGGCAATTATCGATCTGGATGTCGATAAAGCCAGGCTCATCGTGGAAAAACTTATCGGCTCGGGCATTGATCCCGAAGAGATCCTTGATCATGGACTGGTCCCAGGCATGAAGAAGGTCGGCGATCTTTTCAGCGAGAAGGTCTTTTACGTGCCGGAAGTACTGCTTGCTGCGGAGGCCTTTTACGCCGGGTTTAACCTGGTCCAGCCGTTGATAAAAAAGAATAGGCCCGGCGGTCGCAAAGGCAAGATCGTCATGGGCGTGGTGGAAGGAGATATCCATGACATCGGAAAAAACATCGTCAAGGTCGTCTGCGAATCATCCGGTTACGAGATCATTGACCTGGGTAAGGATGTGCCGTGCGATAAATTCGTGAGCACGGTGATCCAGGAAAAACCGCGGATCCTTGCCATGTCGTCGCTCATGACCACCACCATGACGGGCATGAAGAGAGTCATTGACCAGCTGGAAGCAAAAGGGATCAGGGAAACCGTGCATGTCATCGTCGGCGGCGCGCCGTTGACCGATGATTATGCCCGCGGTATCGGCGCGGATGGCTATGGACATGACGCGATCCAGGCGCTGGCGGTCGTTGACAAGATCATCCGCAAAACGCATAAGGGATAAGCCCTGGCAGTACAATGGACAGCGTCACCAAGGTCATAAACAAAGAAAAAAATTACGCCGTCTTTCCCCTGGTCTGCGCTGATCACTGCGCCTGGCTATGCAAAACACCGTTCAAGGAGGTTGTCCAGGACGGTGAAAAGCTTGCCGGAGTCATTTATCAGGCGTACCAGGAATACGCTTATGACATGGTCCTCATTTTTTCCGATCCCTATGTTGAAGCCCAAGCCCTGGGTTGCGCCGTGGAATTCAGTCCCCGCCTTAAACTGCTCGGGCCTTCCAGCCGGATCGTGGAGACGATCGCGCCGATCAAATCGGTCCGCGCCGGCCGCGCCCATGCCAGTTGCGGCATCGACCGCACGCATGTTATCCTTCGCGCCGCCGAGATCCTTAAGAAAAAGGCACCGGTGCCGGTTTACGTTTCGGTCAAAGGTCCTTTTTCACTGGCCGCTTTCATTGCCACCACCGACCATTTTCTTAAACTTTTGATCGTGGCCGAGGAAAAAGCGCGCCGTTTCATCGATGTTGCGCTTGACTTTCAGCATAAGTACATCGCGCGGCTCATCGAGCTGGGCGTCGGTATTTTTATCGGCGATCCCATGGCATCGTCCAGCATCATTTCGCCGGAATTGTTCAGGAAGTTCGCTTTTGAACCGCTCCGGATGCTTGTCAAAGAAATAAAAAATGGGCGCTGCTATGCCGGTATTCATGTCTGCGGCAATTCGCTGCCCATCATGTCCATGCTTGACGATGTGGGCGCGGATATCCTCAGCGTCGAGGATATAAGCCCTGAGACCAGAACCCTGAAAATGGGCGGCGTGTCAACCAGCACGATCTATGAGGGCGATCGTGAAAAGATCAAACACGAGATCTCGCGGGCGGCGGGTAATACCCGGCTGATCATCAGCACTTCCTGCGACGTGCCGGCAGAGACTGACCCGGTGAACGTGAAAGCGATGATTCAGTTCGCGCGGGAGATTACGTGATAAAAGACTCATGCCTTAAATCCATAAAAGGCTCACGCTTGAATTCTCTGGAGTTAACCCGTAAGGGTTTCAACACCCTGCTTGATCTGCTCATTGAAAAAGGAATCATGGTCCATGCCGCCTGCGGTGGACACGGCCGGTGCGGCAAGTGCCGCGTTAAATTGAAAGGCCGGATAAACGCTCCGACACAACTCGAAAAAAAATTGATACCACAGCATATGATAAAGCAGGGATACCGCCTGGCATGCCAGTACGTAATAAAAGGCTCACGCCTGGAATTTACCCGTAAGGGTTTTATAAAAGGCTTACGCCTGAAATCCTTAAAAGATTCCAGCTTGGAATTTTTCAGTTTGGAGTTAACCCGTAAGGATTTTATACGACGCTGCGGTCTCGCCCTGGACCTGGGCACGACCGTGATCAAGGGTGCACGCGTCGACCTGGGACGCTGCGAGGTCCTGTCCTTTGCCAAGATCTATAATCCCCAAAATTTTGACGGCGCCGATGTCATGACCCGCATCAGCGCCGCGCTCAGCGGTCGCTATGACATCCTGCGCCGCCGGCTCCTGAACGGTGTATCGGCGGTCACGAAAGAACTCGGGTTCGCGGCGGACGCATCCGTGCCCATACCTACGGCCGTGGCCGGCAATCCGGTCATGTCCTCCTTCTATCTTGGTAAACCGGTGGCGGGACTGGCGCGCTACCCGTATGCCGGTGCCATCACCAAGAACATCCGGCGGAACAAACCTCCGGTTTTCATTTTCGGCAGCATCGGCGGATTCGTGGGCGGCGACACGATCGCCGGGATCCTCGCCAGCGGACTGCACAAACGATCCGGTGCTTCGTTCTACATCGACCTGGGCACCAACGGTGAGATCGCCCTGCTCGCAAAACGCCGGATACACGCCCTTTCGGCGGCGGCCGGCCCTGCTTTTGAAGGAGCCGGTCTGGAATGCGGCAGCCTGGCAATACCAGGTGCCATTGATGCGATCACGGATGCAGGGCACAGGTGTTTTCGGGTCCATACTATCGGCAATAAAAAGGCGCATGGTATCTGCGCTTCCGGGCTGATCGACCTGCTCGCCGTCCTGCTGCGACGCGGATGGCTGACCAGACACGGACGATTGACCAGGACGGTCAAGGTCAGCGGTATAAGCGTTGGACAGGGGGACATTCGTCAGCTTCAGCTGGCGATCGGCGCCATCCATACGGGCTTGGAGTTCCTCATGGAACACGCCGGGGTCGGCGCGAGTGATATCACCGATGCCGTCATCACCGGTGAATTCGGATCGCACCTCCGAATTGCCTCGCTCTATCAGATCGGTATAATCCCGACCGGTCTAAGAGCAGTGCGTCTTGAGCGCGACCTGCCGCTAAAGGGCGCGGTCAGCGCGCTCTGTGATGACCGCGTGCATAAGGATGCGGAGATCATACGCGGACGCAGCCGGCACATTGAACTCGCGATGCAGCCGGATTTTCAGCAGCGCTTTGTCAAGGCGCTGCAGCTGGCACCATGGAACAGGTAAAGCTCATCGGATATACGTGTTCTTATACGCCGGTCGAGATCCTGAGCGCGACCGGATACCAACCGTACCGTCTTCTGCACGGGACCATCGACCTGGCGCGCCGCAGCGACGACCGCCTCCGGATCGACGCCTGCCCGCTGGTAAAATCGAACGTTTCATTCATCCTGGAAAACCGTGAACGCTTCGCCGCGCTCGTGGGCACGACCGGCTGCGATATGGCGCGCCGCATGTTCGATGTTCTTGACCGCGCAATCGGTGTTCCCACGTTTCTTGTGAACAACCCGCGTACTGATAATTATCAAATGTATAGCGACGAGATCGACTGGCTGGTTGGGGAATTGCAGCGCCTTTCAGGCAAAGAGATCAATGACCAGACATTGAGGCCGGAAATAGGACGCTGGGAACAAGCCCGGGACCAGCTTCGCGACATCGATGGGCAGCGCGCCGCGTTGCCGTCCCGCGTTTCGACTTTCGAATTTCAGCGGTCTGCCGGATATTATTTCACAGGCAGGATCCAGGATATCCCCAAGACCGTTAAGCCTGAACCGACGGACAAACCGCGGGTCTACCTGCTGGGCAGCCCCCTGGTCTACGAATCGGGCTTTTTGCTCGAGTTGCTCGAATCACACCTGAGAATTGCCGGGGACTTTAATTGCGGCCTGTCCAGGATGTTGAGCCTGCGCGCGACCGATCCCTGTCTTGAGGGTCTTAAAAAAGCTTATTACCATCAACCACCCTGTATCTTCAAACGCCCCAACCGGGATTTCTATAATTGGACAGCCAAGCGCGCGCATGAATTAAAATGCGCGGGCGTGGTGGCACATACGCTTGATTACTGCGACAGCTATGAATTCGAGCTGAAAAAGATCGAGCGTATGCTGAACCTTCCCCTGCTCAAGGTCCGAAGCGATTTTTCAGCGCAGAATCTCAGCCAGCTGAAAGTACGGATCGAGGCATTCGCCGAAATGATCGGAGCAAGCCATGGCAGTAAAAAATAAACGCTTTATTGACCCGGCCCCCCGGAAAATATCACTGGCGCAGTGGAGCGAGCAATTCCGCCATATCGGCGACGACCTGATCCAGAAGTACTGTTACTACGGCAACAAGTCATGGGGCACTTACCTTACCCCGCCGGCGACTTTCATGGTCTACGGCGCTCGCGAACTGAAACGCCTGCGCCTGGACAATTCGCTGGCATCCTTGAGGATGTGGGGTTTTGTGTTCAACGAATCAGAACGGCTGTTCCGCGCCCGTCAATCAGGTAAAAAGGTCGTTGCCACAATGGGCGACCTGGGTATTGTTCCTTATATTATCATGGCTTTTCCCGAGTGCATTCCGTTCTATCCGGAATGTATCTGGTGGACGCCGTTCTTCCGCGAGTCGGCAGACCTGCTGGACGTTGCCACGCAGCTGGGAGCGCCAGAAGCGGCATGTTTTGTCAGGGCCGCGATCTCGGCATTTCACAAGAAAGCGTATTTTCCCAGGCCCGAACTCCTCATCGCTTCTACCGGCGCTTCTTGCGATGATTATTCTTGCGTGATGCAAATGGTCGAAGATATGGGCCACGAGCTGCTTTGGCTCGAGATCCCCGCACGTCGTATCCATGAATCGGCGATTGAAACAGCAGCCGATTACCGGGCGCGATTTGAAAATTACTTGATGAACGATTACCAGAAGGTCTGGGACCGCATGATCCGGCTCACGCGGACGAAAGACATCGATTTTTCAGGACTGCACCAGAGTATACACAAGGCTAACCGGCTCCGGACGCTGGTGGAAAGCATAAAAGATCTGAATCGCAACGCGCCCTGCCCGCCCCTGCCGGCGCTCGAAATGATGACGGTCGAGTTCGGGAACCTGTACGGGTACGCTGACATCGACGAATGGATCAGCATCGTCGAAATGCTTTACGAGACAGTGGCGCATCGGATCGACAAGGGTACCGGCATTGCCGGCGCTGATACCATTCCCATCGCCTGGGTCACGCCATCAGCCGATCCCATCCTATTGAATATCGTGGAAGACCTCGGCTGCAGAGTCGTGGAAACTGAATACGTCATCAACCAGGCGCTCGTACCGATCGATGAGAATATCGAACCTTTCAGAGCGCTAGCGCGGGCGTTCTACCAGGCGTCCCTGATCGGTTCGACACAAGCAAGGGTGGAGCGGATCAGGCAGGCGGCGCGCGAACGCAAGATCAAAGGGGTACTGATCACCAATATGCTGGGAGCTTCACACTGCGCCATGGAGACGCGGCTCATTGAAAGCATGATAACGGAAGTCCCAGTCGTGTCGATCGACATACCCATGCCTTCCGGCGTCACCGAACAGCTCAGGACGCGGCTGGAAGCGTTCGTGGAGATAATGAGATGATGATGACGAATATTCCGAATAAAAATATCACGAATGGTACGAATGATCTTTTTAAAAATATTCGAATTATTCGCTATCATTCGCAGGATTCGCTTTCTATGATATTCGTGATATTCGCTGTCATTCGTTCAATTCGCATCCAATGAAAGATGTTCTAACATCGCGTGAACGTTTCGGACTGCTGGTCATCGACGAAAGACCAGACCGCGTGAATGTCATGCCCTTGATCACGTCGCACGCGGCAACCGTTGCCGGCATCAAGCTCAAGGAGTACTACACGAACGGAGAGGCAATGGCGCGCGCCCAGCTTGTCGCCCTTGAAAAATACGGCCACGATGCGATCGCTGTTTTTTCGGAGGTCGGGATCATCGCCGAAGCCATGGGTTCGGCGTTCACTTATCCCGAAAACGACCTTCCGGTCTTAAAAAAAGGAGCGCTGGAGATCAAAAAACTTGCCGGCATTAAAGTGCCGGATCCGGAAAAGGACGTGCGACTGCCCGTCTACCTTCAAGCGATCGAATATGCCTATGCCGCTGTTGCCGACCGCGTGCCGATCCTTGCCTTCGTGCCGGCGCCTTTCACAACCGCCATGTCGCTGGGCGCGCCTGACCAGTTCCTGATCGATACTATCCGCAACCGATCGCAGGTCAACGCGTTGCTCGACTTGTCCCTGCAAGCCTGCAAGGAATTTTGCTACGCGATCATCAACGCCGGAGGGCTGCCCGTGCTTGTCGATCCGCTGGCATCAAGCAGCGTCATCAGCCCGCGTACCTACCGGGAATTTGCCCTGCCCTACGAGGCCGATTTGATCAGGTTCCTGCACCGCTATGACCTCGACATTGTTCTGCATATTTGCGGCGATACCACGCCTATCCTGGAGCTGCTGCCCGAAACGCATGCCGATCTCGTGAGCGTTGATCAGGTTGACATGGATAATGTTCTGGATAAAGTATCCAGAGACATGAGGATCATAGGTAATTTCAACACGTCACTATTGGCGCAGGCAACCCCGGATATCATTGCACGGGAGACTTCGATGATGGTCCGCTCGGCCATGCACAGCCCGCGGGGCTATGTCGCCTCGACCGGTTGTGAAGTCCCCATTCACACGCCATCCCCCAATGTCCGCGCGTTCGTCATGGCTGCCAAGGAGGCCGGTTGGTATTAGGCATTGACGTGGGCTCGCTCTATTCAAAGGGCGTGCTTTTTGACGGTGAGATCCGGAAAAAAGTGGTGGTAAAAACCTCATACCGGCCCAGAGAGGCGATCGCGGAGATCAAAAGGGAATTATGGGGATATAACCTCATCGCCGCCACCGGTTATGGCCGCGAGCTGGTGACCGACGCCCACCGCACCATCACCGAGATCAGCGCTTTTGCGCGCGGCGCCGCTTACATCGACCGGACGGTCAGGACCATCATTGACATCGGCGGGCAGGACAGCAAGGTCATTAAATTAAAAGATGGCGCGCTTGACCGCTTCGTGATGAATGACCGCTGCGCCGCGGGTACCGGTAACTTCATCGAAAAAATGGCGCAGGCGCTTGACCTGACGCTCGAAGAGTTCGGGGCCCTGGCGCTGAAATCAGGGCGTCCCGAGCCGATCGACTCGTTATGCGTGGTGATGGCCGAGACCGAGATCCTGAGCCTGGTCAGCGAAGGCAAAAGGATCGAGGATATTATTTTCGGCATCTGCGATTCGCTTATCCGCCGGATCATCGGCATAAGCGGCCAGATCGGCATCGAAGATCCGGTGCTTTTCTGCGGCGGCGGCGCCCTGAATCCGGGCCTGGTAAAAGCATTGGAACACAATCTGCATTCGGTCATGCAGTCACCTATCCCGCAGTACGTCGGCGCGCTGGGCGCCGCTCTGTCCATCTAGGCGGCCGCGCCCCTTGACACCAGGTCATGCGATCGTATAATATATCGTATAATATTAAGAGGAATGGATAACAGGAGATCCCGCATGCTCTGGAGATACAGGCCCTTCTTGTTAAAGACCTGCCTGCTGATAATACCTGTGGTATTCGCGGTCCTGGTCATGATCTCAAGGCACGCGGAGCCAAGCCGGCCGGTGCCGCACAACTGCCGCATGTGGGGGATCACCACGTCATCCATGTATTACGGTCTGGAAGTGATCGTGCGAGCGCATCTTGATTCATTGCGCGCCCTGGGCAATTCTAACAAGGACGGATGGGGGATCACTTTTTTCACGCGCACCGATCCGGATACGGTCATGCCATTGATCGAGCGCGGCGAACCCAGCGCGCCGTCCGATCCCAGGTACGAACTTGCGGTCAACGATCTGATCATGTTCCTGAAGAACACCGGCATTGCCCACGTGCGCAGCCGGAGCAGCGGACCGACCGACATACCTAATCCCCATCCTTTCTTCAGAAAATCGCTGCGTCGGAATCTGAATTTGCTTTTTTCACACAACGGTACGGTGGATACCAAAACTCTCCTGGAGCTGATCCGGCGTGAAGATCCCGCTTATCTCAACTCCAATCCGCCCGATTATCCGGACCCCAACTATCTTGATTCCGACCTCTATTTCCTGTTCATTGTCGAGATCATAGACACGCATCTGTCAGAAAGCATTGAACAGTGCGTCCGCCTTGCCGTCACAAAGATCGATTCGGCTTTAGGCCCGCCCGCAAATACCTCCCAGCTGAACTTTTTGATGACCGACGGCTATACCCTTTGGGCATTAAGGCACGGCTGGTTAATTCCGGATTATTACACTCTCTATTTTTATCCGATTCCGCAAAATGAACCATCCAATTTTTGGATCGCGGCTTCGGTCCCCATGGGCATTGATCCTGGACCCTGGTGTGAGATCCCGAATTCGTGCCTGGTGACGCTGCGACCGGGCGAGAAGCCGCTCTTGACTTATATATATAACCAACCGCCGTGCTCATTGACGATCCCGGTTTCCGCGGCGCTCGCAGTGCACCAGAACCCGTCGAGCAGAAAGATCAACGCGACGTACGAACTCGCAGCGCGTACGCAGGTGCGCATTACGGTCCGTAATATCGCGGGGATTCACGTCAAGACCATCGCCGATGAATGGCAGGCTTTGGGCGTCCATACCGTTACCTGGGAAGGCAAGGATGAACGCGGTAACACGGTCCCGGCGGGTCCCTACTTCATCTCTCTGGAGCACAACGGCAAGGCCATGACCAGAAAGGCCGTTTTACTTCAATAACGACCGATGAAAACATTCACCTTTGATCAGCCGATCTCTTTTGTTGACATAAGCAGGGAATTAACTATACTTTTCCTGATCGTGGCGAAGTTAAAATTATTTATCTAAATTAGACAATCATGAAAAAAATAAAGGAAAAAAACGCACCTTCTGAAAAAGGCAGCGCGCTCAGGCAGATCCCGGCCGTCGATGCCGTGCTGGGCTGGGATGAAATAAAACCGTTCTGCGAAACCTTTGAACACGCGCATCTTCTAACGGTCGTCAGGGACTTAATCGACGATTTCCGTAAACGCCTTGCTGCCGGAGAATCTCTGAAGCTCGACGACTTGAAAAAAAGCATGCGCGATGAACTCGGAGCTTTGACCAGCCACTATTACCGATACGCGATAAATGCGCTGGGTATCGTCCTCCACACGGGTCTGGGCCGCGCGCCGTACAACAATGATATTCCTGAAACGCTGCGCGCGGTATCAACGGGTTACTCGGTCCTCCAGATCGACGACGAAGGCAAGCGCGCCGACCGCTATCATAAGCTCAGCCGTCTTTTGCAGATCCTGACCGGAGCCGAGGCGGGCATGATGGTCAACAACAACGCGGGCGCGACCCTGCTGATATTAAGCGCCCTGGCAAAGGACCGCGAGGTCATAGTTTCGCGCAGCCAGCTTATCGAGATCGGCGGCGCGTTCAGGATCCCCGATGTGATGGCGATGAGCGGGGCGGTCATGCGCGAGGTGGGCACGACGAACCGCACCCATCTTAAGGATTACGAAGGCGTGATCAATGATAGAACCGCGGCATTGCTGCGTGTCCATCAGTCCAATTACCGCATCACCGGTTTCACCAAGGAAGTATCGCTCGACGAACTGGTCGCCCTGGGAAAAAAATACAGCATCCCCGTGATCGACGACCTTGGCAGCGGCGCCCTGGTCGACCTGGCTGCTTATAAATTGCCCCGGGAACCGCTGGTGCAGGAAAGCGTAAAAGCCGGTGCCGACGTAATCTGCTTCAGCGGCGACAAACTCATCGGCGGACCACAATGCGGTATCATTGTTGGCCGGAAAAAATACATCGACCTCATCAAGAAAAACCCCCTGCACCGGGCGCTGCGCTGCTGCAAGCTGACCAATGCAGCCCTGGAAACGACGCTGCAGCTTTTCCTGCTTAAAGAAGAGCAATTGATGAAGAAACACCGGGTCCTGTCCATGCTCGTCCGGCCCCTTGACGAGATCAAAACACACGCCGAGAACTGTGCCCGTCAATTAAAGACGCTTTCCGGTCATGTCCGCATCGAGGTAAGACCTTCAAAATCAGAGGTCGGTGGCGGCTCGCTCAGCACTGAAGAGCTGCCGACATACGTGGTCGCCCTGAAGCCTGAAAAAATATCGGTCGAAACGCTGGCCCGGGCATTAAGAACGTACTCCACGCCGATCTTCGGCCGGATCGAAACCGACCAGCTGCTGCTTGATTTCCGGACGATCCTCGAAGGTGAGGAAGAGATCATAATCAAAGCACTGAATGAGATCCTTGGTGGGGAAAAAGTTGGTAGTTGAAAGTTGTACGGCATGGCAGCCAGTATCGTCCTAAGGCATCGTTATATGTACTATCAAGGAACGAAAAACAATAAACGTTTAACCATACTAGCGGCGATGCCAACCAACGAATAACCATGCCCGATCCAATCAGGAAACACATCGTCATCCCACAGGGATACCAGTTATTATAAAATCATGACCAAACACATCGTCATCGGCACGGCAGGGCATATTGACCATGGCAAGAGCGCTCTGATAAAAGCGCTCACCGGTACTGACCCGGACCGGCTCAAGGAAGAAAAAGAAAGAGGCATGACCACTGACCTCGGGTTCGCGTTCTACGGAGACAATGTCACCATCATCGATGTCCCCGGTCATGAAAAATTCGTCAGACACATGCTTGCCGGTGCAAGCACCATCGATTTCGTGTTCCTGGTCATTGCCGCTGACGACGGGATCATGCCTCAGACCACGGAACACCTTGATATCCTTAAATTACTGGAATTAAAGCAGGGTATCATCGTTCTTACCAAACGGGACATGGTTGACGCAGAGCATCTGGAAATGGTCACGGAAGAAATAAGAGATTATGTCGCCGGCACTTTCCTGGAGAACGCTCCGATCGTCCCGGTATCAAATACTACCGGCGAGGGCATTGACACTCTTAAAAAGATGATCGACGGTCTGATCCCTAAATTGGAAACCAAGACAGACCGGGGTGTTTTCCGAATGCCGATCGATCGGTGCTTCACGATAAAGGGATTCGGCACCGTTGTCGCCGGTACGATCCTGTCCGGAACGGTAAGAGTTGGCGAAACCTACGAGATCCTGCCCTCGGGTAAAAAGGTAAAGATCCGGGGCATCGAGGTCCATAATCATGAGGTTACCGAAGCCGGAACCGGGTATCGGGCGGCGATCAACCTCACCGGCGTGGAAAAAGAAGAAGTGGAACGCGGCGACGTGATAAGCCAGGTCAACTTTTACACGCCATCAAGCTTCATCAACGCTTCGCTGTATATCCTGCAGTCGGCAGAAAAACCGCTGAAGAACCTGGTGCGGTTGCGCATTCATTTCGGCACAAAAGAGGTGCTGGGCAGGATCGTCATCCTGGAAAAGAAAACCCTGGCGCCGGGCGAAAAGGGCATGGTTCAGTTCCGTCTGGAAACGCCGGCGGTCTGCGACGTCGGCGACCGGTATGTCATAAGAACTTATTCCCCTCCCATGACGATCGGCGGCGGCGTTATAATTGAACCCAAGGCGGAAAAGGTCAAAGGATTTGACGAACAGCTGATCGAACATCTGCACAAGATCGAGGACCGCGATCCCGTTATCATGATCAAGGAAAACCTCATGTCAAATTACCTGCTACCGCGTAAGATCGACGAGATCGCATATGACCTCAATCTCCAGGCAGCACAGGTGCAGGGTATCGTGCAGGAGCTGTTAAAAGACAGCGAAGTCGTACGCATCGATGAAAAACGCGGCCTGTATTACGAGGCCGAGAACATGACAAAAATGCGCTCAAGGATCAAGGAGATCCTGACAGAATATCACAGAAGCAATCCAACGCTAACCGGCATGCCGAAGATCGACCTCGGCATCGGCATTGGCCGCGGGCTCGATAACACGCTGCTTGGTTATGTGCTGGAACGTATGTCCGGGGATAAGATCGTTAAAGTTGCGTCGGATAACAAGGTCAGCCTCCACGACTTCGGCGTCGTGCTGGACAAGGGGCTTGATACCATGGTTAAAAAACTGGATAAGTTATATTGCACGAGCGAATACAAACCGCCCGATTACAACGAGCTCATCGCGCAACAGCACGGTCCCGAGGATATCGTGAAAAAAGCATACCGTTATCTGATCGATACGGGGCTGGTGATATTCCTGGGCGAAGGGATCGCCATGCACAGGACAATGGTGGACCAGGCACGGGAAAGACTGGTCAAGTTCCTTAAAACCAACAAGGAGATCCGCGTCGCTGAATTCCGCGACCTGCTGGGCGGGACCAGCCGTAAATACGCTTTGCCGCTGCTCATCTATTTTGACACGAAAGGCGTAACTATCAGACGCGGCGAGGTCAGGGTTTCAGGACAAACTGGCAGTTAATTTTCAAATCTTGCTTTTTGACCTGGCCATTAATGTGAACATCAAAGGTATTTTATTTCTATAATCCGGCAAGTACCACCAGCCACTTTTGTCGCGTTTCATGTCGGGTAAAGCTTTATAGAATATTTTATCAAACTCATGGATAAATTCAATTCGCAAACCCGCCCTTACCAATGAATTTACAACATCACTCAATGACCATTGCCATTCATATGATGGATTTTTTCGGATATACGTATCGTCCGAATAATCGGGTGATGCATCACGCCATTTCGCCGGTTTTTCACCATGGAAATAAGGATGAATAATCTCCAAATCCCCCCTCTTTAAATCACTAAATATACATATTAAAGGATGATGCTCCATTATATAAAAAATGCCGTCTGTTTTCAAAAAATGCTCGATCATTTTTGCCCATTTTCCCAGATCCTTTAACCAACAGAGAACTCCTTGAGATGCATACACAATATCGAATTTCTCATTTAAATGCTTTTTTAAATCATAAACGTTACAACAGATGAATCTGGCTTCGATATTCAATTCCTCTCTCAATTGGTTGGCATAAGCAATCGATTTCTCCGAAAAATCCACTCCAGTCACAATAACCCCCTCTCTTGCCCATGACAAAGTATCTAACCCAAAATGGCATTGGAGATGAAGTAATGATTTCCCTTTAATATCGCCCATTTCTTTTAATTGAATAGCATCAAGAGTGGATTCGCCTTTTTTGAATTCGCTAACCCCATATGACCTGATATGCACATCCGTAAGTTCATTCCACAACCGTTTGTTGTTTTCTTCATAAACATTCATTACTGTTTGCTCCTTTAAAAATGGTGTCCCCGATTTCCTGATTGGTCAATATTACATAATTCCAGATTGGATCAGCCATTATAAACAATTTTATCAATTTCTTCAGGGCTGTCAATAAGTTTCAATCCATTATTATCGAAGACGATGTAGTGATCAAACCAGTTCGTTGTTGAAGAACCTGGATAACGATGCTCAGTTCGCTTCGGCGCTGGCTCATGAGGTGGGTCATGTCGTGGCGCGGCATTCGATCAAGTGCCTGCAGGCGATCTATGGATATTCCATCGTCATGGAGGTGGCGCTGGGTGACAAGATAGGAAAAGTCGCGCGCCAGGCAGTCGATGCAGCCACGGGACTGATCCTCCAGGGATACGGCCGGGAAAATGAATATGAAGCCGATGATTATGGAGTACTGTACGCCAAAAAGGCGGGCGATAATCCCAAGGGCATGGTGCAGCTTTTTGAGAAATTCAAGGCGCTTGAGGGCAAACCGCCCAATGCCTTTGAGAAACTTTTGCTTTCACACCCGCCGGCCAAGGACCGGATCGACAACGCGAACAAGCAGATAAAAACTGTCGGCGGCATTGATCTGCCGTATTTTGAAACCGAATACTCCGCAGTAAAAGCAAAACTATAAAAACTATTGAGTAATTGGGTAATTGGTTAATTATGTGATTGTGTAATTTTGTTATTTAATATTTCAGAATACTTTTCTTAAATTACTAATGACTAATTACTATTTACTAAATGATGGCGGAGGCGTGTAGGAATCGAACCTACCATCCCCCTTTCGAGGGATAGCTGGGTTTGAAGCCCAGTAGGCACACCAGCACCTATCCGCCTCCGTGCACTTCATGCTGCTAATAGCTTATAGCCGACAACTTCAAAACAATGAATTATAACGACTGGAAACTCAATGTCAAGCAGAATTTCCCACCCGTCTACGATTCTTCATTATCTTAACTTCTCAACCTCGTTATCTCCCATCTTCACGTCTTATCATGAACCCTTATCCACTTTCTTTATCATATCCTCATAACCTCATAACTTCACATCCTCAATCTTTTTCATATCCCCTTGCCTTCTGTTATCCCTTGACGGGTAACGATTATTAATTATAATATTATCAATGGTACATAAGAACCAAAAAGGAGGATTTTTATGAGAAAAAATTTTGTCATCGTCTCAATGCTCATGATCAGTCTGGCGAGCGCGTCCACCCTGCTCTCGAACGGTGATTTCGAACAGGAATTTTCCGTCGGATGGCAGAACAGCGCTCCGGGTTATTACGATTCATTGCTCAGAGGCCCGGACTACCAACCTGATCCCGATATGGAAGCTTATGTGTTCCACGCCTACGGTGGATATTTTAGACTTTCCCAGACCGTGGACATCCCTTCAACCGACCTGCAATTTTCGATCGAAGCCAGCATGTCAGCGTACGACAACAATGCGGATACGCTGTGCTGGGCCGCGGCCGCGGTAATTGTTTCCTACCTTAGCGAAGGCAACGCGGTTCTTGGACAAACCCGGATCTGCAGTTACACGACACCATGCCCCTGGGTGAGTTCGAGCACGGTCCACCTGATCCCGGTAGCTGACGAATCATGGCACACTTATTCCTTCAGCGTAACTTCAGAGCTCGGCAACCTGCCGGGCGTAGATCCCCTGCTGATCAAGAAGGTCGAGGTCGCCCTCTATGACACGGCAGCGCACACGTGCTGAGGCGCGGCAGAACAGGCGAAGGTCTTCGCCGATAATGTCGCGCTGAATTACACCGGCTCGCTGCCATTTGTAAACCTGCAAAAGAACACGGTCTATGACGCAGGCGGTAATAATAACAATCATATCGATCCCGGTGAAACGGTCAACCTGACCGCAACGATGAAAAACGTGGGCGGCGTGAATTTCACGAATCTCACCGCCACGTTGCAGACATCGGACCCGTACATCACGATCACGGATAACTCGGGCAGTTTCGGCGCCCTGCTGGTCGACAGCACGAAGGAGAATATTCCCGATCCGTTCGAGCTGACGGCTAGCGCGTCGACGCCCATGGGACATGCGGCAGTGTTCACGCTCATCGTCCAGGAAGGCGCTTTTGCCGACACCTTCACGATCAACCATGTCATCGGCACGTATGATTATCTCATCTGGAATCCTGATTTGACACCGGGACCAGGTCAAGCCGCGGACGACATTCTCACGGCGCTCGGCTATAACGGCGTTTACGCGACGACCATGCCCCTGACCGACTTAGCTCAATACCGTGCCGTCCTGGTGTTCCTGGGGATCTTCCCGAACAACGAGGTCATCGAAGCAGCTAGTCCGGAAGCCGCAGCCCTTGTAAACCATATCAATTCCGGCGGCAGGATGTACATGGAGGGCGGCGATTGCTGGTATTATGACCCGCTGGTCGGCGGCTACAATTTCTGCCCGATCTTCGGCATCTATGCCTCTGCCGATGGTTCCACCGACCTGGGACCGATAAGCGGACAGACCGGCACGTTCACGAACCAGATGAACTTCACGTATACCGGGGAAAATAGTTATATGGACCACATCGATCCGACCGGCACCGGTTATCTGATCTTCATGGATACCGATAACGCGTACAATTGCGGGATCGCCAATGATGCCGGCACTTACCGGACCGTCGGCACGTCCTTCGAGCTCGGGAACCTTACAGACGGGAGCGGTGTTTCGACACGGGCGGCGCTGCTGGATTCGATCATGCATTTCTTCGGCGTCCATGTCACGGCGGTCAAAGAAGACGCCGGGACGCAAGCCATAGGCCTTCGGTTCAGCCTGCGCGCACTACCGAATATTAGCCATGGCACCGTGCAGATCACCTACAGTGTCAAGCATCCCGCCGGCACAGAGCTCAAGGTCTATGACGCCGCTGGCAGGGTAGTCAATGATCTTTCGCGCAATCTGTCGAGCGCAGCGGTAAGCGGTATGATAACCTGGCCGGGAAAAGACCAGTCGGGCAGACCGGTCTCGGCCGGCATCTATTTCATACGCTTGTCTTCCGGAGGTTTGCAGCAAACCGCAAAGGTCATCCTTACACAATAGACCTTAACAAACAAGGACAGAATACCAAACCGCCCGCTTTCAAAAAGCGGGCGGTTTTTTTACCCTTTTATCTATTGACAAGCTTTTGAAACGTATTATAATATACAAAACCTATTTATTTTATAGGAATAAACCATGCCCTTGAAATGTTTCTGCACCCTCACCGCGGCTCTGCACATCTGTTTCAGCGCGGTGCTTTTGACCAACGGCGATTTTGAACGCAGTTTTGGCACCGGCTGGCAGATCCATGCTCTTTGGGCGGCTGATTCGGTCAGCCGCTGCACATGGTATGATCCAGACCCGGATTATGAAGCCCTGGTATATACATCCAATGGCGGTTCGCCGCGGCTGTACCAGCGCGTCAACATCCCGGTCACTGCCCTTGACTTTTCCGCCATTTTGAAACTTTCCGCTGACGATAACAATGCCGATACGCTGTGCTGGGCAGCGGCCGCGCTGGTCATCTCGTACGTCAACCAGTCAGGGAATGTGCTCGGGCAGACGAGGATCGGCCAATGGACCACGCCTTGCCCGTGGCAAAACAGCCCGGTCCTTCATCTCGTGAGCGTCGCAGACACGCTTTGGAACGCGTATTCATTTTCGATCGACAATGAACTCGCACAACTGCCCGGGGTTGACCCGGCGCAGGTCCGGAGCATTGAGATCGCGCTTTTTGACACGACGGCGCACACCTGCTGAGGGGCGATTGAAACAGCGAGGGTCTTCGCTGATGACATTGCCCTGAATTACACCGGTGTTCTGCCGTTCCTGGACCTTGTATCAACGGCTGTTTATGACGCGGCCGGCAACAACAATAATCATCTGGATCCCGGTGAATCGGTCAGCCTGACAGCTACCCTAAAAAACATCGGCGGCCTCGATCTCACGAACCTCTCGTCCACCCTGCAGACATCAGACCCCTTTATTACGATCAGCGATAATTCCACGGTTTACGGCGCCCTGCCGGTCGACAGCGTGAAAGAGAACCTCAGCGATCCATTCACCCTGACCGCTGACATAAGCACGCCCGAAGCGCATCAAGCATTTTTCAGCCTCATCGCAACGGATGACGGCGCCGATTTCGTTGATACGTTCTATTTCATTATCGTCATCGGTGACTACCATTACCTCGTGTGGAACCCGGACCTGACTCCTTCGTCGGGCCGACTGATCGACAGCATCCTAACCGCCCTGGGGTATACTGGAATGTACAGCACGACCCTGCCGGCAGATGACATTGATCTGTTCAAGGCGGTCTTCGTTTGTGCCGGCGTCTACGGCAGTAATTATATTATCAGTGAATACAGCCCCGAAGCAGCAGCCCTTGTCAATTACCTGGGTGGCGAGGGACGCGTCTACCTCGAAGGGGGCAACGTATGGTATGCAGACCCTCTGGCATACGGGGGTTATAATTTCAACCTGCTTTTCGGCATCAACGCTCTGGACGACGGCGGGGAAATGATGCCGATCTTCGGACTTGAAAACACGTTCACCCGGGGTATGTCTTTTTCTTATGGCGGCGAAAACGTGTTCATGGATATTATCGAACCGGATGGTTCTGAACCATTCTTGATCTTCAAAGACAGCGCCCAGGTGGGCCGCGCGGTCGCATGGGATGCGATGATCTACCGGACCGTGGGGTCCGCGTTCGAACTGGGCGGACTAATCGACGGTCTGGGCGTGAGCACCCGCGCCGCGCTTTTGGATTCTATAATGCATTTCTTCGGCATATCTGGCACAGGAATTTCTGAAGAAACTTCATATCCGACCGAACAGGACACGCGATTATCTTTGACGGTCAGCCCTAACGTAACCAGGATCAGGGTCAATATTGTCTTCACCGCAGAGCCGGGGGTTCAGGATCTAGGATTAAAGATCTTTGACGCATCCGGTAGATTAACAAAGAATCTGCTACCTACTACCTACTCCATACTACCTACTGCTGTCTCATGGGATGGTACTAATTCAGACGGCAACAAAATCCCTGCCGGCGTATATTTCGTCCGCCTGCAAGCGGACAGCCGGCAACAAACGGCGAAGATCATACTTGTACGTTAGGCTTTGCGAGCATTATATGTGTTTGTTATCCCCCTATGATGTAACAAACCCCTTGACAGTCCATGAAAATGAATTATAATATTATAATATATGATGAAATCAACACAATCAAAAGGAGGTTTTATGAAACATAATTTCAGTATAATGTTAAGCATCGTCGCTGGGCTGGCCATTGCTAATATGGCTTTCGCCGCTCAGCGCGTGGTATTATGCGAAGAAGCGTATTCTGAGGGCTGAGGCAGCTGCGCAGCCGCCAGCTGTACGCTGGACGTAATTTCTGTGCTGTACCCCACAAGGGTAGCCGCGGTGGAATGGCACCCGTACACGAGTTATCCGCTGGGTCTGCTGGAGTCATATCAACGATGGTTTTCATACCCGGCGCCGTATTATTACTGGAATGGCGTGGATTCGGTATGGGCTTATGCGACGCCATGGCTTTGGGTAGACGGAGACAAGGATCCTGCTTACCTGACCGGCACATGGCGCTCGAAAACAATCACCGAGATGAACAAACCTTCACCACTAACCTGCACAATGTGGGGGAATTATACTCTGACCGAAGGCACCGGTACGATCTATGCCAAGTTTCGCAATGATTCAACCGCAACCATATCCGGCAGGATCAGGTTCGTGCTCACAGAAGACAGTATCTACTATGCGGCTCCAACAGGTGACCTCTGGCATAACCATGTAGCTCGGGACTATATACCCGATACGAGCGGTACCGCCTTTACGCTGGCTCCCGGTGACTCAATAACGACCAGCCGCAGTTTCACGGTACAAGCCGGTTGGAACCAAAACCGCTGCAAATTAATCGCCTGGGCTCAGAGTACAACCTTACTGGCTGACTCAACCAGGGATGTCTGGCAGAGCGGCATCAAGAACGTCGCAGACCTGATCGTCGACGTTGATGAGGCCAAGCTGGCAACGCTCAGGCCGCCCGTTGTGCTGGCGCCGAACCCCTGCGTCAACGAGGTGAAACTGTCGTTCTCGCTGTACCAGGGTCTTTCCTACACGCTGAACATCTATGACATCACGGGCCGCAGGATCAGCACATTCCGGGGCATTGCCGCGGGTGATAAGGAAACTGTAACCTGGAACCTGAGGAACGATACCGGCGCGCGCGTGACATCGGGCGTTTATTTTTACCGCTTTGACAGCGCGCGGCTCAAGAATTCGGGCAAGATCGTGGTGAAATAAACGAATAACGAACGGCAATTATCCAAACGGGACCCGTGGAGGGTCCCGTTTGGATTTATACCCCTTGACATACATTGATATGAGATTATAATATCACATAATTGAGTGTTACTATTAATATGGGTAACAAAAAAACAATAAAAGGAGGCTTTATGAAACATTGTTTTAGTATAGTACTAAGTATCGTGGCTGGTCTGGTTCTTGTAAGCATGGCTCACGCGGCCCAAAGGGTGGTGGTCTGTGAAGAGTTGTATTCAGAGACCTGACCGTCTTGCCCTACAGCCAGCAGTACGCTGGCTCAAATAGCTATAAATTATCCCGGACGCGTCGCGCTTATGGAATTGCACATAAACAGCGGCTATCCGCTATATAGTGCAGAAGCTTATCAGCGGTACCATTTCTACCGACCGCCGTACAGTGGGGGATATGCCACTCCCTGGCTTTGGTATGACGGCGATCAGCATGGCAGCTACACATACTCGCAATGGCAGACAAAGATCGTTGCTGAGATGAATAAAGCTTCGCCATTCACATTGACCACCTGGGGAACCTACACCGCCTTCAGAGGTTCAGGCACTATATATGCTAAATTCAGGAATGATTCATCGGCAACCGTAACCGGCAAGATTCGGTTTTGCCTGACTGAAGATAGTGTTTACTATTCTGCTCCGAACGGCGACACCTGGCACAACCATGTCGTCCGAGATTATCTTCCCGACACCGGAGGGACGTCTTTTACCCTGGCTTCTGGTGACTCCATAACCGTCTCGCGGGCTTTCACGGTTTCAGCAAGTTGGAACGAGAACAAGTGCGAGATTATAACCTGGGCTCAGAGCAACGGGTATCTTGCCGACTCGACCAGAGATATATGGCAGGGCGGGATCCAGAAGGTCACGAGCCTGGTCAATGTCGATGAAGGTAACCTGACCGAACTCAGGCCGCCCGTGCTGCTGGCGCCTAACCCTTGCGTCAACGAGGCGAAACTGTCGTTCTCGCTGTACCAGGGTCTTTCCTACACGCTGAACATCTATGACAACATGGGCCGCAGGATCAGCACGTTCAATGGTATTGCT